>JALVCR010000159.1 GCA_027009865.1 Campylobacterales bacterium | reverse complement strand
AACAGATTGGGAAAGATTTAAAGAGTTTAAGAGATCTAAAATTCCAAGATTGGCTACGGTAAAACGTTTATCAACTTTTAACGAATTTAAATCTCTAAAAGCCTCTTTCGTTTCCAAGGAGATATGAAGCTCTTTGTCTTCTGAAACAATTTTCAAACCTTCTTCTATATCCAAAGCAGATTTAACCTTTGAAATTCTAACAGCATCGAATCCAAAAGAATTTAAAAACTCTATCTCCTCTTTGCCTCCCATATCCAAAGGATTGACTCTAACTGTGATAAAAGATTTTGATTCTTCTAAATTGGACAGAAAAACGGCTATTTTATATAAAGCCTCCCTTTTTCTCTCTTTTGAAACTCCATCCTCTAAATTTAAAGTAATCATATCGGCTGGTAAATTATCTATTCTGTTTAAGTGCTTTAAATTTAAAGGATTTATCATCATATTAGAGCAAAAGAGCCTTTTTTTGCTCTTTTGCTTTTTTTTAGAAGAGATATGCCCTAACAGCTCTTCATCTTTTAAATTTTCCAAAAATGATATATCATCAAAAACCATTAATCGTGCGCTTTTATATCATATTTTTTAGCCAATTTCTCAAATTCCGGAGTATAAACAAAATCCAAAATCAAAGAGGCTCTTGAATATCCGGAATTTAGCTTCCCAACCCAGTAATTTTTACCATCATTATCTGCCTCTCTGTTTAAAAGAGTCCTATATGCTATCTCTACAAATTTATCATTTCCTACAGCTTTAGATTTAAATTCATCTGAAAAGAAAAAACCATTTGCAATATCTGCTGCCGTTTTTCTTTTAGATTTTAGCTCTCCTGTCCAATATTTAACACCTCCTACATCAGCATCTCTTCCTAAAACCAAATTATAAAATCTCTCTACAAAAGCTTCTCTTTGGTCTGCAGCATCATAAGCTAAAATTCCATAGCTCTCTTGGCAAAGGGCTGTAAACTCTTTAGATAGGGCAAATCCGTAAAAAACCTGATTTCTATTTAAACCGGCCACTCTCATCTGCTTTAGCCAATATATAAGACCTTCAGGCTCAGGATCCCTGTTTAAAAGAGTTTGGTAAGCTCTTGTTATAAACTCGGTATCATCTAAGTTTGCCTCTACAAACTCTTTACTGTTAAAAAAGCTTTTTGCCACAGATGTAGCCGTAGCTCCGTTTTGAAGTTTTTCAGTCCAATACTTTTTACCATCAGGATCTGGAGTTGGTCTGTTTAAAATCTTTTCATAAAGTCTCTTTACAAAAAGCTCTATTTTAGGATCTATAGGCATAGCCTCAGCCGATACAGCATCGGAATCACCCTTATCATTCGTAGCTCTAAGCTCGTAATAGTATGTTTTTCCTTTAGAAAGCCCTGTATCTATATAAGAAGTGGTATTTGCAGGAACTGTGGCTATCAAAACATTATCCCTAAAAATTTTAAATCCTGTCTCATTATTTGAATTATCATTCCATAAAAGCTTTATGCTTTTACTCCCAAGCGAATAGGCTTTAAAATTCGTAGGAGCACTTGGAGGCTCTCCTTCAGTCGTAGCTGTAGCAGTAGCTGGCAGGGAATCTCCTATCTCATTTGTAGATTTAACTTCATAAGTATAGGTCATTCCTGGAATCAAACCTGTATCGGTATAGGTAGTAGTATTTGCAGGAAGAGTTTTTATCAATACCCCGTTTCTAAAAATTTTAAATCCGGTTTCATTATTTGAATTATCGCTCCATATAAGCTCTATTGTTCTGCTGTCTTTAACAGTTAATTTAAGGTTTGTAGGAGCTGCTGGCATAACTTTAATTTTAATAATTCTAAGCCCTCCACTCCCGCTTGCTACAAAAGTTAAAGGATTTTTAACTGCTACATCGTAAGTTAAGCTTTTTGTCTGATAAGTTCCAGCATACATAGGATGAAAAGGATCTGAAATATCCAAAACATCAAGCCCGTCGCTATCATCAGCCGCAAAAACGTTATATCCGCTTACCGTAACTTGTCTATATGAATCCGCATCTACATCATTATTTCCTACGAATATAGGATGCAATGGATCTTTTACATTTACTATTTCTAATCCGGAACCTCCATCTGCTATATAAGCATAATCTCCCAATATCTCTATACCCATTGCATAACCGTCCGTATCTATAGTAGATACCAAAGAAAAAGAGTCATCATTTATACTCAATACCTTAATTCCGGCCATTCCATCGGCAACATAAGCATAATCCCCATCTATAAAAATATCCCTTGCACTTCCTTCGGTATTATAGCTGCCTTTTAAAGTAGGATAAGTAGGAACCGAAACATCAACCATAAAAACTCCCCTATCTCCAGCTACTACATAAGCCATTCCATTTTTTACCTTAACACTTAAAGCTTCCGCACTATCTGGTAAATTTACGTTTCCTTTTAAAACAGGAGATGTTTTATCTGAGATATCTACTATTTTAAGTCCATCTTTACCATCTGCAATATATGCGTAATTTCCATCTATATAGACATCTTTTGCATCACCTGTGGTATCTATTGCACCAATTTCTGTTATATTATTTTCATTACTTATATCAAATATTTTTAGACCTATATTTTTATCAAGAGCATAAAGATAATTTCCATCTACTTTTACACTGTCAACTGCAGCCAAAACTTTATAGCTATCACTTAAAACAGGGTGATATACCGAACCATTAAAAGATATATCTATTATTTTAAGACCTCCAGTATAATCGGCAAGATATATGTAATCTCCGTCTGTATAAATTCCCCTTGCACTTCCATCAGTATCAAAATTTCCCATAGGATAAGGATTACCAGGATCAGATATATTATAAATTTTAACTCCTCCAACCCCACTTGCAGCATATAGATAATCATCTTTTATTTTAACATCATATACGTAGCTTCCTATATCTATCGTTTTATAATGTTTAGGAGCATTTTTATCGCTTACATCTACAATCTCTATACCGTTAAAACCGTCTGCAAAATAGACATAATTATCCTTTACGGCCAAATTGCCAACAGGCGAAGTATAAGGATAAAAACCCATAAGAGCTGGATTTGTTTTAGAGCTTACATTAATTATCTGCATTCCTTTGTATTGATTCATAACATAAGCGTAATCTCCGCTTGCGGCAACTGCAAAAGCTGTTCCGTTCGTATCTATAACGCTTTCTAAAGAGATAGTGCCATCTATTTTTAAAATCTCAAGTCCTTTATCAGCCATAGCTATATATAAAGTCCCTCCATCAATTGTAAAATCCATCAAATCTCCGCTTGTTTTTATATCCGCATAGATATTCGGATTTGAAGGATTGCTTACGTCAACTATAGACAAGGTTCTATCTTCATTAGATATATAAAGATAGTTGTCTTTATAAGCTATCTGTTTTAATTCATTAGTTGTATCCATTTTTCCTATTTTTTTAATATCGCTTTTATCCGAGCTGTTAAAAATTACAAGACCGTTTTTAGAAGCTACATAAGTATAGTTCCCATCAGCCGTTACATCATTATAGACACCTCCAAACGTTGCCACTTCATCATAAATTATCTGCGATGCAAAAGCGGCACCTATCCATACCCAAAAAAGCAAAATAGTAAAAATTTTGCGTCCCATCTTATCTCCTTAAAATTATTTAATCAAATTTAAGCTCAAAACAACTTTTTTTAAATCAGAGATTTAACTATATAATACATCTTTAATTTACCACATCTAATATGCGGTAAATTTCATTGTAATAAATATAATTATTTATTCCTAACTTCAGAATATTTTACCATCATAATTATTATAAAAATATAAAATTTTATTAGTTTCATTAATTAAATTCATTTTTATTTTTTTAAAAAAGACAATAAAGAATTGTAAAAAAACAAAAAAGATTTAAAATTGAATAAAGTTTTAAGGAAAGAAGATAATATGGCGGTCAAAAGGGGATTAAATAAAAAGTGGTACCGAGGGTCGGACTCGAACCGACACGGGCAAAAGCCCACGAGATTTTGAGTCTCGCGTGTCTACCAGTTTCACCACCCCGGCTTTTTTCTTGAAAGCCAAACTTTTCGGGAGCAATTGTAGTATCAAAAAGCTTAAAAACCCGTTAAAAAAACAGGTTTTTAAGCTAAAAATCAAGAACTTACGGCTTCTTTTAGTTTTTTGCCAACTTTAAATTTAACTCCAACGGAAGCCGGAATATCCACTATTTTATCAGTTCCTGGAACTTTGGCTTTCCTTGGAGCTCTTTTTGTGGTTAAAAATGTTCCAAAGCCTATAAAACTTACCTGTTTTCCCTCTTTTAAAGCTTCGGTAATAGTCTCCAACGCCGCATCGATTACAGCTTGAGTATCTTTTTTAGAAAGTCCCGCCTTTTCGGAAACGGCTTGGATAAACTCCGCTTTCTTCATAGCTGATCCTTTTTGGTAATTTAAAACTTCTTAATGGCTTTTTTTTAATCCATACCCGATAATTTTACAATGTTTTAAAAAAAATAACAATATTTTCTCATAAAAAAGTAAATAAAATCCCAGATTTTCCGATATATAGATACGATAGGCCAAATTTTACAAAAATCTGTAAGGCAGAAATTATGAGAGTTACAAATCTTTTAATTTATAACCAATTTTTAGACAGCTATAAAAAAAGCTCTCTTGAACTCTCAAAAATCTCAAACGAACTCTCTTCGGGCAAAAAGATAAACAACAGCTATGACGATACCCTAAGCTATAGCGATAGTTTAAGGCTCTCTTTTGAAGAATCAAGTTTTGAGCAGATAAAAAATATATCGTTCCAAGCAAAATCTTTTGCAAATAATAGCGATCAGATATTAAATCAGTTTACAGACTCTTTAAATGAATTTAAAACAAAACTCCTGCAAGCAAACAACGCTTCCCAAGATTTAACCAGCATAAACGCAATAGCAAACGATCTTGAGAGAATAAAAGAGCATATGATGGATTTGGCAAACACCTCCATAAACGGACAGTATCTATTCTCAGGCAACGCTCTTAAAACAAGACCAATAGATAGAGAAGGAAACTATCACGGAAACGATAAAAACCTAACAGCCGTAGTATCCCCGAAAATAGAAGAAAATTATAACGTAACGGGAGCGGAGCTATTTTTGGGAAAGGATAACGATTTTAAGAAAAAAATAACCACAAACGTTATTTTATACAATCAGTCAAAACTTAATCCAAACATCATGGAAAATGGAGAAAAGCTGAAAAAAGAGGAGGTTTTCATAACTCCCACAGATTCAATCAGAGACTTAATGGGAGATAACAACAGCGATAAAACCGACAATTCCAACTCCTTTTTTTATATTTACGGAAAAAAATCAAACGGTGATAGTTTCAAAGCAAAAGTTGAACTCTCAAATGATAAAAGCGTTCAGGATCTGCTTGATAAAATAGGAACTTTATATGGAAACAGCCAAGAGAATAAATTGGTTGAAGTCTCTTTAAATAAAAGAGGAAACATAGAGATAAAAGATTTAAAAAGCGGAAACGAGAAACTTGATTTTTTTATGGTGGGGGCGATAGATGATAAAAATTTGGGAGGAGCCGACGTAACCGATATAGACGATTTAACTACAAATCCAAACGTAAGAATAAAAGAATTTGTAAAAAGCGATTTTACTCCAGTAAGCGGAATCGATCAAAGAGTAGCTTACGATAGAGAAAATTTTACAAAATTAAAAGATACTCTAATATCAAATATCTCTCAAATAGATAGAAATGGAAATTTTGCAACGCCAAAAACAAAGCTTTCAGATACTGCCGGAGTCTCATCTTTAAATGGAATAACCTTTGAAATAG
Organism: Campylobacterales bacterium; assembly: GCA_027009865.1. Lineage (GTDB taxonomy): Bacteria > Campylobacterota > Campylobacteria > Campylobacterales > JAADDG01 > JAADDG01. Next base: position 4,744 of record JALVCR010000159.1, on the reverse strand, counting down.
AGCTAAAAGATGTAAATTCAAATCCCCACACTGCTTCTATAAATTTAAGTGATACCTCTACTTTTACAGTAGATGGAAATACCTACACAATATATAATAGTGACGGAAGCCAGACAAAAGCTGACGAATTTACCTATAGACAGTTAACAGATATTATATCTATGATGACTGCAAACACTCTTCCCGCTTCAAATACAAAAATAGATTACGATACTGCCATAGTAAACGCAAAAAAACTCTCCGAAGCCAATATAGATTATCGGGGAAGAATTTATATAAAAGATAAAACCTCCCAAAATTCAAATATGGAATTTGCAATTTATGATAAAGATAGCGATGATTTCACAAAACCAAACTCCCCGGTTATTACATTTCAGGCAAACAATGCCCTAACCGTAGACACCCCATCTATCGATCTTTTTAAAGATCTTGACGAAATAATAGAAAGTGTAAGAAACTATAGACTCTCTCCAGACGGAAAGAAAGAAGATCCAAGGCTTCCTGGAATAGATGCGGCTATAGAGAGAATAGATCATATAACAACTCACGTTATCAGAAAACATACCAAAATAGGCTCATATTCAAATTTCTTTCAAAAAGTTGAAGATAGAAATATGTTTTTGGATCTAAATGTTAAAAAATTAAAATCTCAAGTGGAAGATGTCGATGTGGCGGAAGCTTTGATGAAATTCAATCAGCTAAATATCAATTTTCAAGCCATGCTATCTTCCATTTCAAAGATAAATTCTCTATCTTTGGTAAACTATATTTAAACTCTAAATTTTTGTTATAATATCAATAAAAATAGAGACTCTATTTTAACGTTTATTACGCTTAAAATATTAAATGTTTAAAAAAGGAAACACCATTTTAAGAGAGATAATTTTTATAACTGTAATCTCCCTATTCTTATTTTTGGGAATATCCACTATCTGGCCGGAATTTTCCTTTGTGGGAAGTGTGGGGAAAGCGATAGGAATTTTTAATAGAGAAGTTTTTGGATTTATCTCCTTTTTATACCCGTTTTTGCTTGTAATTCCGGCTTACTTTTTATATAAAAGTCCTAAAATAACACAAAGAAGAGTTGAAATCTCCATCTCTTTGCTTCTTTTTTTCTTTACAGTTTTAATGATACAAGCTGCGATATCAAATTCTCCTCTAAAAGGATATATCGGGGATATTATTGTAAAATCTCTTCAAAATTATATAGGATATGCCGGAGTTTGGTTGTTTATAATAGTAACCACTCTTTTATCCTCTATTATTTTATTTAATCTAAATTTATATATTTTAATAGAAAAACTAAAGATAAAAATAAAAAACATCTTTGAAAAAATTAAAAGTATAGAATTTTTGCCTCCAAAAATAGATGAGCCTTTAGAAGATATCATTATTGAGGAAGAAAAACCAAAAATTGAAAAACCAAAAGAAGAAAAGATAGAGATTCCGGTTTCCGTTTTAAGGGAGGAGGAAAAAGAGGAGCTCTCAATCCCCCATCCGATACAAGATAGTAAAATAGTTATAGAAGAGGAAAAAAACTTTAAAGATAAAAAATTTACAAAAAAAGAGAGCAAACAAAGCAAAGAAGTAAAAATATTAAATGAAATAGCTCAAAACAAAAAGCTTTTGGATGAAATAGAGAAAGGAGAGAGTGAAAAGCCAAAAGATTTTATCCTTCCCCCTCTAAATCTCCTACAAGATCCAAAAAATAAAAAACATCATATAAACGAAGCCGAGATAGATAAAAAAATCAAAAATCTTTTAGAAAAACTACAAAAATTTAAAATAGAAGGGGATGTAATCAGAACCTATTCGGGTCCTGTGGTTACAACTTTTGAGTTTCGTCCAGCCGCTCATATTAAAGTATCCAAAATATTAACGCTGCAAGACGATCTTGCGATGGCCTTGAAAGCCAAAACAATCCGTATCCAAGCGCCTGTTCCCGGAAAAGATGTTGTGGGAATAGAGATACCAAATGATGAGATAGAGACAATTTATCTAAAAGAGATAATTCAAAGCGAAATATTTCAAAAATCATCCTCACCTTTAACGATAGTGTTGGGGAAAGATATTGTAGGAAACCCCTTTGTTACCGATCTTAAGAAACTCCCTCATCTTCTAATAGCCGGAACAACGGGAAGCGGAAAGAGTGTTGGAATAAATTCAATGCTTATTTCTCTTCTTTATAAAAACTCTCCAGATAGAGTAAAATTTTTGATGATAGATCCCAAAATGCTTGAATTTTCCGTCTATAACGATATTCCACATCTCTTAACTCCGGTTATTACCCAGCCAAAACAGGCAATCACAGCGCTTTCAAATATGGTTGTGGAGATGGAGAGAAGATATAAAATAATGAGCAAAACAAAAACCAAAAATATAGAAAGCTACAACAAAAAAGCCAAAAAAGAGAAGATGGAGATTTTCCCCTATATTGTGGTGATTATAGACGAGCTTGCAGATTTAATGATGACAAGCGGTAAAGAAGCTGAATTTTATATAGCAAGACTTGCTCAAATGGCAAGAGCAAGCGGAATACATCTGATAGTAGCCACTCAAAGACCGTCAGTCGATGTGGTAACAGGGCTTATAAAAGCAAATCTTCCATCAAGAATCAGTTTTAAAGTGGGGCAGAAAATAGACAGCAAGGTTATTTTAGACTCCCTTGGAGCCGAATCTCTTCTTGGAAGGGGAGATATGCTATTTACTCCTCCTGGAATAAACGGGCTTATAAGACTCCATGCTCCCTTTGTTACGGAAGAGGAGATAGAAAAAATAGTCGAATTTCTAAAAAAACAAAGAGAGCCTCAATATGATGAGAGATTTTTAATAGAAGAGGGAAAAAGCTCTTCAAAAGAGAGCGGCCATTTAGCCGCGGAAGAGTTTGACGAACTTTACGAAGAGGCGAAAAATATCGTTTTAACGGAGAAAAAAACCTCAATCAGCTATATTCAAAGAAGACTCCAAATAGGTTACAACAGAGCCGCAAGAATTGTAGAGCAGCTCGAAATGATGGGAGTTTTATCCCCTCCAAACGCCAAAGGAAACAGAGAGATTCTCTCCTCTTGATTTAATGTAACCTTTGGTAACCCAAGGCTTTCAAATATGTTTCTTATCGTAACATAAAACAATTTTTAAAATTATATGGAAAAGAGTTTTTGTAAAATATTATGAAATCTTTTCAAGGAGTCATAATGGGATTTATAGAAGATTATAGAAATCAAGAGATAGAGAGAGCCAAACTTGGAATTCCCCCTCTTCCTCTAAATGCGGAGCAGACAAAAGAGGTAATAGAGCTGTTAAAACAAATTCCTATAGTGGAAGAAGAGTTTTTAATGGATTTACTGCTAAACAGAGTTCCTCCGGGCGTAGATGACGCTGCATACGTAAAAGCGGCATTTTTAAGAGATATAGTGCAAGGCCATACAAAAAGCGCAGCAATCAGCCCAAAACATGCTGTAGAGATTCTTGGAACAATGCTTGGCGGATATAATGTTCATCCTCTAATAGAAGCTTTAAGCCACGAAGATGAAGAGGTCGCCCAAACAGCGGCAAATATGCTAAAAAAGACTCTCTTGGTATATGACGCTTTCAACGATGTAGTAGAGCTTTCAAAAACAAACAAATTTGCAAAAGAGGTGCTTGAATCTTGGGCAAATGCAGAGTGGTTTTTGCAAAGAGAGCCTCTGCCTGAGAAAATTACTGTAAGTGTTTTTAAAGTTCCAGGAGAAACAAATACTGATGATTTAAGCCCTGCAAGCGAAGCCTTTACAAGAAGCGACATTCCTTTGCATGCTCTTTCTATGCTAAAAGCAAAAATGCCAGATGCCCAAGAGACTATTATGAAACTAAAAGAGAAAGGCCATCCGGTAGCTTTCGTAGGAGATGTAGTAGGAACCGGAAGCAGCAGAAAATCTGGTATCAACTCGGTTCAATGGTGGATAGGAGAGGAGATTCCTCATGTTCCAAATAAAAAAACAGGCGGAATTATTTTAGGAAATATCATAGCTCCAATCTTCTTTAATACTGCAGAAGACAGCGGCGCTCTTCCGATAGAGGGAGTTGATGTAACAAAACTTGAGACCGGAGATGTTATCGATATCTATCCTTATGAGGGAAAAATAGTTAAAAACGGCGAAGTTGTCTCAACTTTCGAATTAAAACCAAACACCCTTCCAGACGAATACAGAGCCGGCGGAAGAATTCCTCTTATTATAGGAAGAGGACTTACAAGAAAAGCAAGAGCCGCTTTGAATATGGAAGAAGAGAAAATTTTTACAAGACCCAAGCAGCCAAAAGGAAAAGAGGGCGTAGGATATACCCTTGCTCAAAAGATGGTAGGAAGAGCTTGCGGAATGGAAGGCGTTAGACCGGGAATGTATGTAGAGCCTGAAACTTTAACTGTCGGAAGCCAAGATACAACCGGAGCTATGACAAGAGATGAGATAAAAGAGCTTGCCGCTTTATCTTTTGGAGCAGATTTGGTTCTTCAAACTTTCTGCCACACAGCAGCCTATCCAAAACCTGCAGATATAGAGCTTCACCACACTCTTCCGCAATTTATAACAAGCAGAGGCGGAATATCTTTAAGACCGGGAGATGGAGTAATCCATAGCTGGCTTAATAGAATGGTTCTTCCAGATACTGTAGGAACGGGAGGAGACAGCCATACAAGATTTCCAATAGGAATAAGCTTTCCAGCAGGCAGCGGGCTTGTAGCATTTGCGGCGGTTACTGGAACTAT
>JALVCR010000158.1 GCA_027009865.1 Campylobacterales bacterium | reverse complement strand
ATAATAAACTTTCTCCAAAACCGGTTTTGTGGCTATCTTAACAACCGCGCCTTCGCTCTCTCCGGCACTGTTATAGGCTCTAACTTCATAAGTGTATAAAGTATCGGGGGATAGATTCTCATCTGTGTAGGCAGTGATATTTTCATCGGTTGTAAAAATCAAAACATTATCTCTATAAATTCTATAACCGCTTTCATTAGAGGCTTTATCTTCCCATGTTAAGGTTACGCTATCTTGGGTTGAGAGGGCTTTTAAATTTTCAGGTTTTGCAGGAATTTCTATCTTTTGGCCGATTAATTTAATATCATCAACTCTTCCGCTTCCTCTTATCAAAAACGCCTCTACGGCAAGAAGATTTACATCCGGCTGAGCGTCATTTAAATCCTTTTTCAAATCTCTTTTTATAGTGTGCCATTTCCCGTCTGTTTTATCGCTTCCTATTCCATATTTAATATAGCTTCCATCCCCAAGCTCATTTGAATCTACCGGATCATATCTTAAATATTTTGTTCCTTTATTTGTATTTATCAAAACATACACAACAAAATTTTCCGAATATTTCATACTCCATTCAATCGTAAACTCTTTTGTATTATTCCAGTAAGAGCCGTCTTTGTTTCTAAGCCAATATCCATTATCAGTGCCGTGCCCTCTAAATTCTATGACTCTGCTTTTTCTCTCCTCGTCATATACGTTTCTAATAACCGCGCCTGAAGGAGTCGGATCATAAACGCTCCATCCTTCAATATTTCCATCCTCTGCATCCTCATAAACCGTAACGCTCTCATTCTCGTTTTTGTTTTTGGTTCTTACAGAGATTGTTGCAGGATCGCTCTCTCCGGCCTCATTTACCGCCGTAACTGCATAGTTGTATAAAGTGTTTGGAGTTAAATTTTCATCTGTGTAAGATGTTACATTCGGAGTAGTTGTAAAAATCAAAGAGGCATCCCTATAGATATTAAAACCGCTCTCATTATCGGAAGTATCCCTCCAGCTTAAAGTTACACTATCTATAGAAGCAGTCGCTTGAAGGTTAGCTGGAGGAGAGGGCTTGTTTGAGACAGGAGAAATTTTGGAGCTTAAAATTATATCATCAACCCTTCCGCTTCCTCTAACCAAGAAAGCCTCTACAGCAATCAAATCAGCTTCAGGCTGCGCGTTTTTTAAATCATCTTTTAAATTTCTCTCTATCGTATGCCATTTTCCGTCTTTGGTTTGAACTCCCAAGCCATATTTTATATATCTGCCGCTTCCTAAAAGATCGTCGTTTCTTGGCTCGTATTGAAGATATTTATACCCTTTGCTTGTTAAAATATAAAAGTAGATAATATAATCTTCATCAAATTTCATACTCCATTTAGCTTTGAAATGCTTCTTATCGTCCCAAAAGGAAAAATCGCTGTTTCTAAGCCAAAAACCGTTTCCCGTGCCGTGGCTTTTTAACTCTATAACTCTGCTTTTCTTCTCTTCGTCATAAACATTTTTTATACTCGCCCCATAAGGGTAGTTATCATAAATAGCCCACCCGTCTATATTTCCATCTTCCGCATCTTCATAAACAACCATGGAAGTTAAAGGCAAAGTTTTAGCAACGATTCTTGCTCCCTCGCTCTCTCCATACTCATTTACGGCTCTAACCTCATAAGCATAAGAGGTATCGGCAGTTAAATTCTCGTCAAGATAGCTTGTAGCATCCATAGCTGTGGTATAAATCAGCTCATCATCCCTATAAATATTAAAACCGCTTTCGTTATCTGAATTATCCTTCCAGCTTAAAAGAATGCTTGTTGAAGAGACATTTGCGGTGATATCGCTTGGAGCTTTTGGAGGCAGATTTGAGATGGAATCTTTTATGAGTTTAATATCGTCAACCCTTCCATCTCCTCTTACTAAAAAAGCCTCAACTGCAATAATATCGGTATCCTTTTGGGCAAGATGCAAATCTTCTTGCAAATTTCGTCTTATCGTATGCCATTTTCCATCTTTTTTATCTAAGCCCAATCCTATCTTTATATAGTTTCCGCTTCCAAGCGGGTTATCGTCTCGTGGTTCATATTGAAGATATTTAAAACCTTTATTTGTATAGAGATAGACATAAATAATAAAAAAAGATGAAAATTTCATACTCCATTCAATAATAAACTGCTCTCTGTTATCCCAATATGAAAGATCCTCTTTTCTAAGCCAATATCCATTATCCGTGCCATGCCCCCTAAATTCTATAACTCTGCTTTTTCTCTCCTCATCATATACGTTTCTAATAACCGCGCCCGGAGGATTTGCGTCATATATTTCCCATCCTCTTATTCCTCCATCCTCCGCATTTTCATAAATAGTAATATTTTGTGCCATTTTTTCTTCCTTTTGTAAATTTTTTTAAAAAAGAAAACTATATTTTTTTATAAAAAAATATTTTATTTTATGAAAGATAACAAATATTTTCTTTATATTTTCTTTAAAAAAGATTATTTTATTTAATATTTTTATTAAAAAAATTCATAGAAAGAAATCCAGCTTTTATGCTACAATATAAAAAGTTTTATATAGGGGGAAAATTAAAATGGAAGAGATAAAAGAAGCAATAGATAGAGATGACACAGCCTCGATAAAAAAGGCTCTAAAAAAGTATCAAAATATAAAAGATATAGAGATAGATGAAAAATCTTTGCTCTCTTATGCAATTTCTAAAAAAATTTCGATGGAGAATTTCTTACTGCTTGTAGAGTATGGAGCCAATATAGAGGCAAAAACAAAAGAGGGAGTAAATCTATTGGATGACGCGATAGCTGCAAACAGGCTTGATATCGTAAAATATTTGGTGGAAAATTTTAATTTCGATATCAATAAACCTACAAGAAAGAGCGGTTTTACACCGCTGATGCTTGCGGCTTCTTTCTCTTTGTTTGAG
>JALVCR010000157.1 GCA_027009865.1 Campylobacterales bacterium | reverse complement strand
AAATTTGCTTTTATTATAGCGGGATTTTATCTTGGCGCAGAATATATGGGAATTTTAAATGATTTTATTCAAAAACTGACTAAATCACTTATCATCTTTACCCTCTTTTGGCTCTTTTACGATATGGTTATCGCTTTAGAAGGCCCAATTTACAGATTTGCCAAAAAATTTGGAAAAGATATGTACAGAGAAATTGGAGCCTTCTTTGTGAAAACTTTGAAAATTTTTGTATTTTCGGTAGGGCTTGTCGCAATTTTGCAAGAGTGGTCAATAAATGTAAGCGCTTTTATAGCATCTTTGGGACTTGGAGGCTTGGCGTTTGCTTTGGCGGCAAAAGACACAGCGTCAAATCTTTTTGGAGGCCTTACCATTTTAGCCGATAATGCTTTGAAAATTGACGATTGGATAAAGGTTGGTTCTGTTGAGGGAACGGTAGAGGAGATAGGACTTAGAACCACAAAGATAAGAACTTTCGAAAAATCTCTCGTAACGGTTCCAAATCAAATTATTGCAAATAATCCGATAGAAAATTTCTCAAGAAGAGGAATTAGAAGAATAAAAATGAGAGTCGGACTAACCTACTCCACATCGAGAGAAACAATGCAGAAAATTTTAAACGATATCAAATCAATGCTAAAATCGCATCCAGGTATCGCTCAAGATGCTACAATGCTTGTAAATTTCGATGAGATGCAAGATAGCTCTCTTAGCATTTTTATATACACATTCACAAATACAGCCGTTTGGAGTGAATATATGAAAATAAGAGAGGATGTAAATTTAAAAATTATGCAAATAGTTGAAAAGTATGAAGATGCTGATTTCGCTTTTCCGTCTCAGTCTATATATGTAGAGAAAATTCCAGATTCAAAAGAGGTTTAATGAAAAATTGTAAAATTTTTATAGAGATGATTAAAAAAGAGCAGTTTATAGAGGCTCATGAAATATTGGAAGAGGATTGGAAAAGATTAAAAATAACAGATCCAATAAAATCAAATATTCTAAAAGGTTTTATAAACGGAGCTACGGCTTTTGCCCTATATAAAAAGGGGAATATAAAAGGATATGAGAGAGTTTGGAAAACTTTTTTAAAATATGAAAAATTAATAGACAAAAACTTAAATGATTTTTTATTATTTGAAGAGATGCAGAAAATTTTGCATGATATCAACAATAAAATAAAAGCAAACTACAAAAGAGACTTCACCGCTTCATAAGCGATATCTATCATCTTATCTATTTCATCCTTTTTGATAATATAAGGAGGCATAAAATATATTACATGTCCAAGCGGTCTTAGCAAAACTTCGTTTTTTGTTGCAAACTTAAAAATTTTCAGATTCACTCTCTCTTTAAAATCATAACCCTTAAGCTCAACCGCCGCTATCATCCCTCTTTGCCTTATCTCTTTTACATTTGGAAGTTCTTTGAATTTTTGAAGTTTTTCATAAATATATTTTGATTTTTCCCTGTTTTTCTCTAAAATTTTCTCTTTTTCAAAAATATCCAAAACAGCGTTTGCCGCGCTGCAGGCTAACGGATTTCCGGTATAGCTGTGAGAGTGCAAAAACGCTTTCATCTCCAAATAGTCGCAATAGAAAGCCTGATATACTTCATCAGTGGTTAAAACCACCGATAATGGAAGATATCCTCCCGTAAGAGCTTTTGACAAAGCCATAAAATCTGGAGAAATGCCAGCTATATCGCAAGCAAACATCTCTCCGCTTCTTCCAAATCCGACCGCTATTTCATCGGCTATTAGATGAATATCTCTCTCTTTGCAGATTTTGTAAGCCTCTTTTAGAAAATATGGATGATACATATGCATATAGCCCGCGCATTGCACCAAAGGCTCGAAAATAAAAGCTGAAATCTTTTCCTCATACTTTTCAACTGTTTTTTCAAACTCTATCAAAGCCTCTTTAGCGCTCTCTAAGCTCTCATCTTTTGGGACGGGGGTTTGAATCGTTTTTATTAAGATCTCTTTGTAGGTATCTTTATAAAGTCCCACATCTCCCACAGCTAAGGCTCCCAGAGTCTCCCCGTGGTAGGAATTTGTCAAAGAGAGAAAAAAGGGCTTTATTTTGCCTCTGTTTTTGTGATAGTGAAAACTCATTTTTATAGCCACTTCTATAGCCGAAGAGCCGTTATCGGCAAAGAAACATTTATTAAGCCCTTTTGGAGTTATCTTAACAAGCCTTTCGCTAAGCCTTACTATAGGCTCATGCGTAAATCCGGCAAAAATTACATGCTCTAATTTTTCAACCTGCTCTTTTATTTTAGAGTTTATATATTCGTTGCTATGGCCAAAAATATTTACCCACCAAGAGCTTATGGCATCTAAATAGCGGTTTTTTTCAAAATCGTAAAGATATACCCCCCTCCCCTCTTTTATGGGAATGAGAGGCAAAGATTCATGATCTTTCATCTGAGTGCAAGGATGCCAGATGTGTTCTAAATCCCTTTTTATAAGATCTTCGTTTTTCATTTTAGTGAGGAGGCAAATTATTTGCTTTTATTCCATATTTCTTGGCAAGCTCTTTAAATTCCGGAGCATCTACAAACATATCAACAACATCGCTTCTTTCAACTTCTCCTTTATCCAATCTATTAAGCCAATAACTAAATCCCTCTTTATCTGGCTCTCTATTCATTATCGTTTCATAAACTCTCTTTAAAAACTCTTCATTTGAGAGATGGTAGGATTTAAACTCAGGAGAATCAAAAAAGAATCTTGCCATATCTCTTGCTGTGGTTTTGTTGTTTTTTAAAGCGTCTCTCCAATAATTAAAACCGCCCTCTTCCGGCTCTCTTTTTAAAGCGGTTGTGTACATTCTTTTGACAAAATCTTCAAGCGTATTCGAAGAAGCGCTGCTATCGGGAGTAAAAGTTATATTTATTGTATAATT
>JALVCR010000156.1 GCA_027009865.1 Campylobacterales bacterium | reverse complement strand
TGTTGGAATCTTTTTGGGAGGGGCGATAGGAGGTTATATCTATCAGCATTTTCATGAAAAGGGAGTTGCCTGGTTTGTTTTGGTAGTATGCGTATTTTGGATAGCTTGGATTGTGGGAATGAGAAATCCTGGGCTTAGAGATAATCTCTTTTTGCCTTTTAGCGAGTATGACAGAAACAAAATAGACGGTCTTAGAGTAGTTGAGGGAATTACCGATTTTTACGTAAATGAAACGGAAGAGATTATTGTCGTTAAATTTGACAAAGAGCATCAAAACGAGGAGTTTATAAGAAATTTTTTAAAAAAGGACTGATTTTACACAAATTTAACGATTTAGATGTATAATTTTTAATAAACTTTTTAATTAGGAGTGATTATGAAAAAGATATTATCTGTTTTGGCTGTATTGTTTATTATGCTTTCTCTCTCTTATGCAAAAGAGAGTTTTTCAAAGATGGCTACCGTGAAGCCTCAATTGATTCAAAAGGGAAAGGCTAAAAAGTGGTGCCATATATGCGGAATGAATCTGAAGATGTTTTGGAAAACCTCTCACGCGGTTCTTTTGAAAGACGGTTCAACCAGACAATACTGCTCTCTTAGATGTCTTGCGGCGGATTATCCCAATATTAAAGATAAAATAAAAGAGATTATGGCAGTTGATGCTAAAACGCAAAAGCTGATAGATGCAAAAAATGCCTATTATGTGGTAGGAAGTAAAATTCCCGGCACTATGAGCAAAGTTAGCAAATTTGCTTTTGCAAACAAAAAAGATGCTTTGGAGTTTCAAAAGAAATATGGCGGGGAGATTATGGCTTTTGATCTTGCCTTTAAGCAGGCTTTATCCTCTTTAAAAGAGGATACTCAAATGGTTATGAAAAAGAAAAAAACAAAAATGTATCCAATGGGAGAGAGGATAGCTAATAAGATGTGCGATACTTCAAAGCTTGATTTAAAATCCTATAAAAATATAGGAGATTTGAAGGCCGATATCGTAAATAAAAAGATTTGTAAAAAGCCTCTAAATGAAAAACAGCTTCAAGTTTTGGCGCTATACCTTTTTGAAGTTAAAAGAAAGGGCGATAGTTTAAACAAAGCGGATAGGATAGTTGTTAATAAAAGCGAAAAATGCCCGGTTTGCGGAATGTTTGTATATAAATATCCAAGATGGGCGGCTCAGATTTTCTATAAAGATAATGGGAAAGAGAAACATTTAAGCTTTGACGGCGTAAAAGATATGATGAAATTTTATCTAAATCCTTCAAAATGGGGAGATTACAAAGGGATTAAAGAGAAGATTACCAAAATGAAAGTAACCAATTACTATACCCAAAAAGCAATAGATGCCCAAAAAGCCTATTATGTTGTAGGAAGCGATGTTTTAGGGCCTATGGGAAAAGAGCTGATTCCTTTTTCAACCAAAGAGGAGGCTGAGAAATTTATAAAAGATCATAAAGGTAAAGTCGTTCTTTTTAAAGATATTAATGAAAAATTGCTGAAATCTTTAAATGAATAAAAAGTTTGCAATATTTTTTATTTTTTTGATTTTGGTTTTGATAGGAGAGTATAGCTATTTAAAAACTTTTAGAAGTTTAAGCAAAGAAGATATTATTTTAAAAAATAGAGTCGTCAAATTTGGTTTTTTAACCGATTTGGCGGTCTCTACCGAAACGAAAGTTGTTAGAGAGAGAAGCGTTGTTGATATCTTTTCCGTTTTTAATGAAAGTCCTGAGCTTTTGGAATATTTTCCCACTACATTTGTTTACGCTCCATCTTGTGTTTTGAAAAAAAATCCTTCAAGGATAGATGTTGAATAAAATTTTAAATCCCCTTTTGTTTGAATATGCCCTTAAATCTTTAAAAAGAAGAGGCTCTAAAAATATTTTCATAACCGTAATTTTTGTTATTTTAATTTTTCTGCTCTCTTCTATCTTTATGATTTCAAATTCTCTTAGATTCGAGCTTTTAACCACTCTCTCCTCTCTTCCCGATATCATAGTTCAAAAGATAAAGGCCGGAAAGCAATACGATATAGAAAAAGATAGAATTGATAAAATTTTGGAAATTCCCGGAGTATCCAATGTTATTGATAGAGTCTGGGGATACTACTATTATCAAAGAGCGGGAGTCAATTTTTCGGTTATAGGATTAAAAGAGTTTGAAGATAATTATAAAAACAGTTTTAACTCTTTAGCAGAGGCGCTTGATTTTACAAATCTTAGAGAAAAGCCCTCAATGATTGTGGGAAAGGGAGTAAAAAAGATTTTAACTCAAAATTATTACAAAGATTATTTTAATTTTGTAAAACCAAACGGGGATTTTAAAAAGGTTTTCATTGGAGGAGTTTTTAAGGGAGAAAACGAGCTTGAGACAAACGATATAATCTTTTTGGATGAGAGCGTAGCAAGAGAGATTTTTGGAATAGATGAAGATAAAGCTACCGATTTGGTAGTAAAGGTTGCCAATCCTTTGGAAGTTAGGACTATAGCTTCAAAAATAAAAGTTTTGTATCCCGATACGAGAGTGATAACAAAAGAGGATTTGAAAGTCTCTTATCAAAATATTTTTGATTATAAATCGGGGCTTTTCTTGGCCCTCTTTGTGGTGGCCGTTTTTACCTTTTTTATTATCGTTTATGACAAGACAAGCGGGCTTACAAGCGAGGAGAAAAGGGAGATAGGCATTCTAAAGGCTTTGGGCTGGAGAATTGAGGATATTTTGCTTGAGAAGTTTTATGAAGCTTTCATTATATCGGCCGTATCTTTTCTAATAGGGGTTATTTTGGCTCTATTTTTTGTATATTTTCTAAATGCTCCTTTAATTAGAGATATTTTTACGGGCTATTCTGTTTTAAAACCATCTTTTAAGCTTCCTTTTGTTTTTGATTTTCAAACTTTCTTTTTAATATTTTTCACAAC
>JALVCR010000155.1 GCA_027009865.1 Campylobacterales bacterium | reverse complement strand
CATATTTTGGCGTTTTTGTCCAAATTAGCCACAGGAGTTCCAATATTTCCACCCGTTAGGGCATTTTTATCTTTTAGCAGCTCTCCAAGCATCTGGGTTGTGGTGGTTTTTCCGTTTGTTCCGCTTATCCAGATGGAAAAGGGAAAATCCTCTTTGAAAAAATCATATTCGCTTATTAAATTTTTTGCTTTTTTTATTAGAGGATGGCTTGGCGGAATTCCAGGACTTGTTATCTCAAGAGAGCTTTGTAAGGGGTCAAAGAAAGAGGAGGGCAATAAAATATTGCCATCTTCTTTGCTTTTTTGTTTGAAACTATCGTCAAATATCTCAAAGCCTTTAAATCTTTTGGCAATGGCTTTTGTCGTTTTTCCGTATCCAAAAAGAGATTTTTTCATCTTATCTTTATCGTAATTAGAGCTATAATATTTGAAATCAGCGCTATAATCCAAAATCTGACTATGATTTTATTCTCAACCCAGCCTTTCATCTCAAAATGGTGATGAATCGGAGCCATCCTGAAAATTCTTTTTTGTCTTGTTTTGAAGCTTCCAACCTGTAAAATAACCGATACTGTTTCCAAAACAAATATAAATCCTATAGCAAGAAGCAAAATCTCGTTTTTAGTAATAACCGCCATATATCCTATAAAAGCTCCCACGCTTAAACTTCCCGTATCTCCCATAAATATTTCGGCTGGATGGCAGTTATACCACAAAAATCCAAGAAGAGAGCCAATAAGCCCCATTGCTACGATAGCCGCTTCTCCGACTCCCTTGATATTTGGCAAGAAGAGATATTCGCTAAGAATGGCGTGTCCTGAGAGATACGCAAAAATCGCTAATGAAAAGAGAGCAAATATCGATGGAACTGTGGCTAATCCGTCAAGCCCGTCGGTTAGATTAACGGCGTTGCTTGTAGAGACGATAACCAAAGTCCAAAAGATTACTGCAAAAAATCCCATATTAAAAAGAGGATATTTATAAAAAGGGATATAAAAATCTCCGTTTAGGGCAAAAAGATATAAAAATAGGCTTACTAAAAAAGCAAAAAGAGTCTGTAAAATAAATTTCATTCTGGGGGTTAAGCCCTCTTGATTATCGCTGCTTAATATTTTTGCCATATCGTCTTTAAAACCTATTGCTGAGAATGATATCAATACAAAAAGAGAGCCTATAATAAAAAAATTGTTTAGTTTTGCCGATAAGAGAGTTGAAAATATTGCCGAACTTATAAAAACTATTCCTCCCATTGTGGGAGTTTTTGCTTTTTTATTATGATTTTTTGGAGCTTTGTCATATATGGGCTGGTTTGCGTTTTTGCTTTTAGCCCATCTTATGAAAATCGGCATAAGATATAGGGTCAGAAAAAAAGATATAAAAAAACTGATACCGGCTCTTACGGTAATATAGTGCAAAATGTTTATATTAAAGTAAGTATATAACCAATAAAGCATTCGATTCCTTGATTTTTCGCAATATTTTAAACCTTAGAAGGCGAAATTATATTATAATAATGCTTAAAAATCGTGTTTTTATTTGATAGAAAGGGGATTTATGGGGAAAAAAGCTTTACTCATTATAACCGATGGCGTCGGATACAATCCAAGCTGTGAAAATAACGCTTTTTGTCATGCCAAAAAAGAGACATACGATTATCTTTTAAAAAATGTGCCTTACTCTTTTATAAAAACTTCCGGATTATCAGTAGGACTTCCCAATGGGCAGATGGGAAATAGCGAAGTTGGCCATATGACTATTGGAAGCGGAAGGGTTTTGTATCAAAATCTTGTAAAAATTACCAAAGCTTTAGAGGACGGCTCTCTTGAGAAGAATGAAATTTTGCAAAATCTTCTAAAAAAATCAAAAAACATTCATATAATAGGTCTTCTTAGCGACGGCGGAGTTCATTCTCACATAGATCATATAATAGGGCTTTCAAAAATAGCCTCTAAAGCCGGCAAGAAGGTTTTTGTCCATGCAATTACTGACGGACGGGATGTGGATCCAAGAAGCGGCGTTTTTTATGTTGAGAAATTTTTAAAAAGCATAGATGAGAATATCTCTTTGGCAACCATTAGCGGAAGATTTTATACAATGGATAGAGATAAAAGATGGGAGAGAGTAAAAAGAGGTTATGATGCGATAGTAAACGCCACTCCCAAAACCAAACTTGATCCTGTAAGCTATTTGAAAAGCTCTTATGAAAAAGATATAACAGACGAATTTATAGAGCCTGTAGCTTTGGGTGATTATGAAGGGATGGAGGATGGAGACGGAGTAATTTTCGCAAATTTCAGAAGCGATAGAATGAGAGAGATAACAGAAGCGATAGGGGATGAAAATTTCAAAGAGTTTGAGAGAAAACCTATAAAAGTTAATGTTGTTACAATGACAGAATATGATAAAACTTTTCCTTATCCTATTTTGTTTCCAACTAAGCTTCCAAAAAATACTCTTGCCGAGATTTTAAGCAAAAAGGGATTAACTCAGTTTCATACCGCAGAAACGGAGAAATATGCTCACGTTACTTTCTTTTTTAACGGAGGAGTCGAGGAGCCTTTTAGGAATGAAACAAGAGTTTTGATCCCAAGCCCTAAAGTTAGAACATACGATCTAAAGCCTGAAATGAGCGCTCCTGAAGTTGGAGAGGCTGTTAGAAAGGCTCTTGATGAGGAGTATGATTTTGTAGTTGTTAATTTTGCAAACGGCGATATGGTGGGGCATACCGGAAATTTCGAAGCGGCCGTTAAGGCGTTTGAGACTGTGGATAGGGAAATTGGAAAGATTTTAAAGAAAGCAAAAGAGAAAGACTACTCTGTAGTTATAACAAGCGATCATGGAAATTTAGAGCAGATGAAAGATGCAGAGGGAAATATTCTGACAAATCATACCACTTTTGATGTTTTCTGCTTTGTGA
>JALVCR010000154.1 GCA_027009865.1 Campylobacterales bacterium | reverse complement strand
TAGAAGCTTTAAATCTATTTCCGTAGAAAATAAAATACTTAAAAATACTAAAAAAACTAAAATCTTCTTCATCTTCAAACCCGTATAGTTAAATTATATTTAACTATATCGGTTATATTGAAGAGGATTTTAAAAATGAGAGATTAAAATTTTCTCCAAAAATCTCTCATAAATAGGATAAAAAATGTATAGCACTCAAGTCTTCCTACAATCATTGAAAAAGAGAGAAGAATTTTGTCATACCAGCTAAAAAACGAAAAATTATCTACTGCTCCCACATCCCCAAATCCAGGTCCTATATTTCCTACGGTGGCTAAAGCGGCGGTGATTGAAGTTAGCGTATCGTATCCTCTTATATAAAGATAGAGAGAAGTTGCCAAAACGGTGAAGGTGTAAAGAAATAGAAATCCAAAAACCGATAAAAATATAGAGTTTTTTATTCTCTGTTTATCCAAAAATACATTTATTACCGCATTTGGATGCAAAATCTTTTTCATCTCGGCAAATAATCCCTTAATTAAAACCACATATCTTATAACTTTTACTCCTCCGGCGGTAGAGCCGGCGTTAGCTCCTATCAGCATTGCTATTATAATAATAGCTGCACAGGCTTGTCCCCACTTTTCATAATCTATCGAAACAAAACCGGTAGTGGTTAATATTGAGGATATTGTAAAAAAGGAGTGTTTAAGAGATTCATAAAAGCTTACATCTCCCAGATAGAAATGAATTAAGGTTAAAGTTATCGATAATATAAAAAATACTAAAATATAATATCTAACCTCTTCGCTCTTATATCCGCTTATATCATCATAATATAATCTTAAATGAGCCATAAAATTTATTCCCGAAAATGTCATGAAAAATGTTGTTATCCACATCACGGCGTCATTATCCGCCCAATAGGCTAAAGAGGCGTTTTTTGTAGAGAATCCTCCAGTTGAGATGGTTGAGAAGGCATGATTTACCGCATCAAATTTGCTCATTCCGGCAATATCGAGAGAAATTGCATCTATTAAGGTGATAATTAAATAGATTATCCAAAGCGTCATTGCATTATCTTTTATTTTTGGTGTCAGCTTTTGAAGCTGAATACCGGTAGATTCCGCTTTAAACAAACTCATAGAGCCTGTGGGATTTATAATGGAAAATAGCCCCACTCCCAAAACGATAATTCCCATACCTCCAAGCCAATGCATAAGGCTTCTGTGAAATAGAATCATTCTTGGCAGAGATTCTATATCGTTAAATATTGTGGCTCCAGTTGTCGTAAATCCGCTTATCGCTTCAAAAAAAGCATCCGAAAAATCTATATGAAGAGTTAAAACAAGAGGCATTCCCCCGCCTATTCCCAAAAGAATCCATATTAGATTAACACTTAAAATACTCTCTTTGATTCTTAAATTTATTTTATGATTTTTTAAGATAATGAAAGGTAGAGCGTTTATGGAGAATAGAAAAATATCAAAATATAAAAAATTTTTAAAATCTTCCTTATAAGCATATCCTATTAAGATAGGAAGTAGTAAAAATACCGAAAGCCACATTCCGATAATCGATATAAATTTTACAATGCTTTTATAATCCATTATAAACTATTTATCCATTTTTGTATTTTTTCACACTCTTCTTTGACAGAGAAAACAACTATTACGTCATTTTCTTTGCATTCTATTTTTCCATAGAAAGGAGCTATCTTTTCATCTCTTATTAAAATAGATAAAGCTTTTTTAAAAAAAGGATAGGCTTTGATGGTTTTTCCTATAAGAGGTGAGCTTTTAAATATTTTTCTTAAAAATATTTTTGCTTTTCCTCCGCAAAACTGCTTTTGAGTAATTATATAGTTTGACTCGATTTTTTCTAAAATTGTATAAAAAGCGTTTGCTTTAACGCCTCTTACAACCGCGATTTGGAGTCTGTGCATCAAATCGTAATATTCTAAATCATTATTTATGGAGACAACTTTTTTTATTCCCGATTCAGAGGCTTCCATACATTTTATTATATTGTATTCATCATTTTCGGTAGTTGCTATAAATATATCGGCGTTTGATAGCATCTCGTCGCTAAAAAATGAGTGGGAGCTGTATTTGCTGTTTATTACCGTTATATCTCCTTCAAGTTTTTCGGAAGCTCTTTGGCAGAGTTTAGGGTCTTTTTCTATTAATTTTACTTGCAAATCTTTTTTTAAAAGAGCCTTTGCTATCTCCACTCCAAGAGAGCTTGCTCCGTAAACTACGCATTTTGTTATAACTTCCGGAGTTTTTGTCTCTATTTTTGAACAGAGCGCTTTTATCTCTTTTGGATCTCCAAAAAAGTAAACCAAATCGCCGTTTTCTATTACATCGTTTTCATTTAAAATAATAAATTTCTTATCTCTCTCTATACCTACCGCTATAACATTTTTATAATCTTGAAGAAAATTCTTTAAAAAAATGGAGAAATTTTCATCATGATTTATTTTTACGGAAATTAATTTTGCTTTTGTGTAAGAGAAGGATTTAACGTTATTTGCTTTTGAATATTTAACGAGATTTTCTACCTTTTTGGTTGTAATCAAAAGTGGATATATAGCCGCAAATATGTCAAGCTTTTTTAACAAATCAGCGTGCTTAAAGAAAGTTTTTTTAAGTCTTATTATTTTTTTATCAGCATGGATGTATTGATCCAATATTAAAAGAGAGAGGATATTTACTTCATCCACATTGGTAACGCTGATAAAAAGATCGATTCCTTTTTCGTTTAAATCTCTGTAGGTCTGAGGGTTTTCCACGTCCCCCAAAATTGGAAGAATGTCAAGCTCTTCAGATAGTCTCTCAAGAGCCTCTTCATTTTTGTCTATTACGGTAACTTCATGGTGATGGCTTAAATTTTTGGCAAGATTATAGCCTACTTTGCCCGCTCCAGCTATAATAATTTTC
>JALVCR010000153.1 GCA_027009865.1 Campylobacterales bacterium | reverse complement strand
AGATGATAGGGGATATGATATATCAAATAGGAGATCCGGAAATTTATATCGTAATGAAGCCTATTATCAATAAAACCACAGGCCAGGGGAAAGTGCCCGAAGATATAACGGGAATGCTAAAAAGCGCCTTTATGAACATGGGATACAAAGTAAGAGTTGTAGCAGATCCCAATTTCATAAAACCGGATGCGGACGCATATATGATAGAGGGCGAGATAAGCGAATATGACGCTATTAGAGCAAAAAGAGCCGGTTTTAATCTCGGCGTGGCTTTCGGGGCTAAAAAAGGAGAATCTGAAGGAGAGAGCGAATCGGATTATGAATATAAAGAGATAAGACTGGCTCTTGATTTAAGAGCCGTCAATCTAAAAACGGGAGAATATGTCCCTTTTGCTTTTGCAAAAAATAAAATTATTATCAAAAAAATAAGCGATTCCAATAAAATAGGATTCTCCATAGCTGGAAACGGTTTTGGACTATCGGGCGCCTCTTCGGTTAAAAACGGAGTTCACAGCTCCCTTAGACTTCTATCTCAGGCAAGCGCGGTGGAAATTTTGGGGAAAATAAGACTTCTTCCCTATTGGCTGGCAATTCCAGGAGCTATGCCCGAGCAGCAAGTTATCAATAATTTCAAAAGAAAATTTGTAACTTTTTATGATAATGACAGAAAAATAGCTTTGACATACTATCTTTTAAAAAGATTTTATCCCGATTTAAATGAAGAGAGCTTTCCGTTTTATGTAAAGAGATTTAAGGAAGAGTATCAAGTTTTCCCTCCCGATGAGAAAATTACGGGAGATCTGTTCGCAAAGCTTCTAATAGAGCTTCCAAGAGCGCAAAAGAGGATAGAGATAAAAAGAGAAAGAAAAGCCCTTTTGCAATCGATAGTTAAATAGCGGGGAGAAATTGTGAAAAAATATCTGTTTTCGCTTTTGTTTTTATATAATACTCTTTTTGCCTCCTCTTTTGTTTCTACCGGTTATATGGGAGGATGGGATTATAAACTGTTTGAAAAGATTCTTTTAAACACCTCTTTATATCAACAAAGAAGCGAAGGGGATATAGAAAACTTTAGAAATCTTTTCAAAAAAGAGAACGTCTCTTTAGCCGTTGTTCAAGAAGATATCTTAAACGATTTTTTAAATGAAAATCCTGATAGAAAAGATGAGATAGTGGCAATATCCCCTCTTTATAAAGCCGCAATTGTAATTTTGACAAACAAAAACAGCAATATAAACTCTATTAAAGATTTATCAAGCCAAAGAGTTATTACTGATTTAAAGGGAAGCGGCTCTTATTATACCCTTTTGAAACTTGAAGAGCTGTTTTCCATAAATTCTGAAATCTATAACATGAAAATAGAAGATGCTTTAAAATACCTAAAAAGGAAAAAAGCTGACGCTATCTTTTACATAGGCTCTTTAGAAAAGATAAAAAACGAAAATCTAAAAATAGTTCCATTAAATATATCTATTTTTAAAAAAGAGTCATTTAAACTAAACGGCAAAAACATAACGACAAACTACATTGATAAATTTTTAGTTACATTGCATAGAAAAATAGAAAAAATCTCAAAAAAAGATATAAGAATTCTTTTATCAAATCTCTTAAGAAGAGAGAGAAATTTAAGAGATTATATATGCAGTTATGATTTAAACAAACTCAGATTCAAAAGCGAGGAGTATATATATTTTATATGTTCGCAAAATATAGGTAAAATTACAAGAAAAGAGAAAAAAGCTCCGGTAAAAAAAATTCAAATTTCAAATAAAATCTATTTTGACAATATCGAAGAGATAGTAATCTATCCGAAAGCTTTAAAAAATGAAAATTTCTCTTTTATGGGAACAAGCTATATAGTGGAAAAGAGAAAACTCCAAAATGCTTTGAAACTATTAAAGAAATCTCTAAAAGAGGATCCAAATACAAGAGTGTATATAATAAGTTACGGAGAGGGCGGCGAAGCTGAGACAAACGTAAACATGGTATATAGATTTTTTAAAAAATCACATATTCCAAGAAGCGCCATAATGAAAAAGGTAGAGCCTTTGCAAAATGGGTGTCAAAGCCAAGAGTGCCTGTTTAAAGAGACTAAAATAAGGTTTAAGCTGTTATGAAAATAGCGCTTTTTTTGATACCATCTTTAATGTTTGCCATCGTAGATGTTTATAACGGATATAAAAATGCTCAAATTAAAAAATCTCTTTTAAAAAGAAGCGAAATAAAGATAGAAAAAAACAAAAAATTTGAAAATATAGATTTTTACTCTAAAAAGTTTTCAAACAAAAAATTTATAAACTGTTCCTTTTTTAAATGCAAATTTAAAAATACAAAATTTTATAAAGTAGAATTTGAAAACTGCATATTTAAAAAATGCGATTTTACAATATCAAGCTTTGAATTTTGCAAATTCAAACACACAAAAATAGAAGATTCATTTTTTTTAAGAGCCCGATTAATTTTTACCACATTTTTATACAGCTCTTTAAAAAGATCAAATCTATCCGAAGCTGCTTTGCAAAATAGCAGATTTATACAAACAGATTTGTCAAAAACAGTATGGATAGATGGAAAAATATGTAAAGAGGGGAGTATAGATATATGCAAAAAATCAGAAAAAGCAAAAAAATTCAAATTATTTATACCTTAATGGTAGCCGCATCTTCTCTTTTTAGCCAAAACCTTATAATAAACAAAACCATAATATCCAAAGATAGCGTAAATGTAGGAAACAGCGGAATAATCATAGACGGTAAAAAAATCAGACAAAACTATAAACCCATACCTATAAAGAATAGAAAAATAGTCTCAAAAAATATCCCTTGCGATTTGGAAAAAGTCTCTATCTCTCTTCCTTCTTTTAAAATAGATTTGATAAATTCCAAAAAATGCTTTATAAGCTTGCCAAAATTTTTAGAAAAAGAGATAAAGCATAAAAATGGAGAGATAAATATATA
>JALVCR010000152.1 GCA_027009865.1 Campylobacterales bacterium | reverse complement strand
AGCTTATCAACCCACATTTTAGGCACATAGACTCCCGGAACATGAGAAGTTAGAAACTGAGCGGTTCTAAGTTTTACAACCGGGAAAAAACCGAAAATTAAAACCGGCTCGTTTTGTTTTATGGCAGCTTCTTTTTTAGCTTTTTCAAAAAGCTCTATTAAAAGTTTGGCATTATCTATATCGTAAACTGGCTGAGTAATGATTCCAAAAGCTCCGTGCTCGATTTTTTGAATCATTTTCTTTAAAATATTTTTTGAATTTTTGGAATAAGCATTTGAGACGGCAAAAGGATATATTTTCTTGGGTTTTTCAAAAAACGGTTTCCCCGCATAATCTATTCCGGCATTAAAACACTTTATTATATCAAGCAAAAGATTGCTGTTTCCCTCAAAAACTCCTTTGGTTTTTGGCTGATCGCTCGCGCTTGCGGGATCTCCTGTTAAGGCCAAAATAGCCCTTACGTCTATATCGTTGGCTCCAAGCAGATCAGATTGCAAAGCAAGCTTGTTTCTATCTCTCATAGTCATCGTGGCCAAAACGGGCTTTTTGAACCTGCTTTGAAGTTTGAAAGCCGCAATTATGGAGTTATATTTTAACTTGGCCAAAGGATTGTCCGTTGCGCTAAAACCGTCTATTTTCTCATAAAGTTTCAAACTCTCTATCTTTTCGATAATGGGGTCGAAAGTTGGAGAGTGTGCTGGAGTTGTTTCCAAAGTTATAAATTTATCTTTTTTCAGCTTCTCTATAAATTTTTCAAACATTCTTTTATCCGTTTGTCAAATCTTTTTGTGTATTATATCCAAATTTCAAAAACCAAATTTTGGCTAAAAAGGCTTTTTAATGAAACTGTGCGTTTTCGATTTCGATTCAACTTTAATGGACGGAGAGACTATAGATTTTTTGGCGGAAGCTTTGAATTTAAGAGAAAAAGTGGCAAAAATTACCGAGATGGCAATGAGAGGAGAGCTTGATTTTTTTGAGAGCCTGACAACAAGAGTCGCTCTTTTGGAAGGATTGGAAGTTGAAAAAGTGGATAAAATCTGCAAAAACCTCCCCTATATGCCGGGCGCTAAAGAGAGCATAAAAGAGCTTAAAAAAAGAGGATACAAAGTAGCCGTATTTAGCGGAGGATTTAGAAACGCTACAAGCTATGCAAAAGAGATTTTAGGATTTGATGCCGATTTCTCAAATATCTTGCACTCAAAAAACGGATATCTTACCGGGCTTGTAGGAGGGGATATGATGTTTGACTTTAGCAAAGGGGATATGCTAAAGAGACTTCAAACTCTGCTTGGAATAAAAGAGGAAGACACCGTAGTTGTAGGAGACGGCGCTAATGACAGATCTATGTTTAAATATGCAAAAACAAAAATAGCCTTTTGTGCTAAAGAGATTTTAAAAAAAGAGGCTAATGTAATAATAGACGAAAAAGATTTAACAAAAATAGTAAAGGAAATATAATGTTTTTAAAAGAAGCCAATTTTTCTATCTGGTGCGATTTTATTGAGAGAGAGTTTTTGCAAAAAGAGTTTCCAAAACTTGTAAAAAATAATATTGTAAACGGCGCCACAAGCAATCCCGCAATTTTTAAAGAGGCATTTTTAAAATCAAAAGCCTACAAAGAGGATATAGAGGCTTTAAAGAAAGAAGATAAAAAAAGAGTTTACGAGAAACTCGCTATAAAAGATATCCAAAAAGCGGCCGATATTTTAATGCCTCTGTATGAAAAGGAGGATGACGGATTTGTAAGCATAGAAGTAGATCCCTTCCTTTGCGACGATGCAAAAGGGACAATTAAAGAAGGAAAAAGGCTCTTTAAAGAAATAGCAAGAGAGAATGTAATGATAAAGATTCCGGCTACAGATGCCGGATATGAAGCTATGAGAGAACTTAGCAAAGAGGGAATAAACGTAAACGCCACTTTGGTTTTTTCCAAAGAGCAGGCTAAAAACTCTTTTTTGGCTTTAAGAGAGGGAATAGAGAAAAGCCCTAAAAATACAAAAGGGGTAATAAGCGTATTTGTAAGCAGATTTGACAGAAAACTTGATTTGATTTTAAAAGAAAAGAATCTGCCAAAAGGGCTTTACGGCATTATGAACGCCTCGGAAATCTATCTTGAGATAGAAAAGGAGGGTTTTAAAAATATAAAAACGCTTTTTGCAAGCACGGGAGTTAAGGGAGATAATTATCCAAAAGATTATTACATAAAAAATCTTTTATATAAAAACACAGTAAACACGGCTCCTTTAAATACAATAGAGGCGTTTTTGAAAAATGAAGAGTTTAAAGTAAAAAACCCTCCTTCAAAAGATGAGATAGAGAGATTTTTTAGTTTAATGGAAAAAAACGGGATTAAAAGAGAAGAGATAACAAAAACTTTAACTAAAGAGGGAATAGAAGCTTTTAAAAAAGCCTTTTTGGAAATACTTCAAAATTTATAAAAGAGTCCTCCCCTTTAAAGGAGGGCTCTTTTAAAGGGGAGAGAAATGGAAGCTTTCAAAGAAGCCGCAACCGCTTTGGAAGAGGCGGAGAGAATAACCAAAAATTTAGATCGTCTTCTTTTTAAGATGGTAAAAAACAGCGGAAGCGATCTTCATTTTAAAACAGGGTCAAATATAAGAGTAAGAATAAACGGAGAAATCGTTCCAATAACAAACGACAAAGTTACAAGAAAAGAGGGAATTTTGCTTGCAAAAACTCTTCTTAGAAGCAGATTTGAAGAACTGGTAAAAAACAAAAATATAGATTTTATCTATAAGCTAAACGAAAATATAAGATTTAGAGTCAATATGTTCTTTCAGATGGATGGAATTTCCGCCGTTTTTAGAATTATTCCAAAAAATATACCATCTATTGAATCGTTAAATCTGCCCCCTGTGGTAAAAGAGTTTGCAAAACTAAAAAGAGGCGTAGTTATCGTAACGGGACCTACCGGAAGCGGTAAATCTACAACTTTAGCATCTATC
>JALVCR010000151.1 GCA_027009865.1 Campylobacterales bacterium | reverse complement strand
ATTGCGTGATGTCCACCCCCGCAATAGAAAACATTGTGAAAAAGTATCCAAATGCTAAACTTACTCTTTTTGGCTCACATATCTCAACCGAGACTCTAAAACATCATCCAAATGTAGAAAAAATCATAGTTGATACAAGTAAAAGCAAAAGCTTTAGAATTTTTCATTTAATAAAAAAGATAAAAAGTTTTGAAAAATTTGATCTCGCTTTTAGTTTTAGAAGCTCTTTTGCCTCTAAAATATCTCTCTTTTTTTTGAAAGCTGAGAGAAAATTTCAATACAATAAAAAAGCTTTCAGCGGCCATCAGGTTCAAAAATATGTCTCTTTTGTAAATAAATCTCTAAATATAAATTTTCCAGCACAAGATTTAAAACTATACAAACCAAATAATATAAAATTATCTTCAAAAAAATTGCTTGGAATAAATCCGGGAGCCACATACGGAAGCGCAAAAAGATGGTATCCAAAGGAGTTTGCCAAAGTCTCTGCATACTTAAGCTTCCAATATGACATTTTAATTTTCGGAGGCCCAAACGAAATTGATATAGCCAATGAGATAGAAGAAGAGTTAAAAAAATTGAATGTAAAAAATTTCAAAAATATAGCAGGAAAAACAGATATAGACAAGCTTATTGAATATATCTCCTCTCTATCTCTGTTTATCACAAACGACAGCGGCCCTATGCATATAGCTGCAGCTTTTAAAATTCCGACAATTGCAATATTTGGCCCGACAAAAGCTGATGAAACAAGTCCGTGGATGAATGAAAAAGCCTCTATTTTAAGAAAAGATCTCCCCTGCGCGCCTTGTATGAAAAGAGTGTGCCCTCTTAAAACTCATGAATGTATGAAAAGTATTAGCGCAGAAGATGTTTTAAAAGAGATAGAGAAAAGAAAATTTTAGCCATAAATAAAATCATAAACAAATTTTCTATATAATATTTTTTTATTTTTCTTAAGAAAGGTGCAAATGAACATAATACCTCTTTTGCTTTTTACTCTTTTAATAGCCATAACGATAAATATAATTTTAAAGAGATTTCATATTCCGACAATTATAGGCTATATTTTCACAGGGCTTATAATAAAATATCTCTTTGGCCTCCATCATCTGCAAAACAAAACCCTTTTTCATATAGCGGAATTTGGAATAGTTTTTTTGATGTTTACAATAGGTTTGGAATTTTCCATAAGACACCTTTGGAGTATGAAAAAAGAGGTATTTTTAAACGGCTTTTTACAGGTTTTCATAACCGGAAACATTATAGGGGCGATATGTCATGAAATTTTACATATGGATTTAAAAAGCTCCATTATAATAGGATTTGCCCTATCTCTCTCCTCTACGGCAATAGTTTTGAAAATATTAAATGAAAATAGAGAGATAAACAAAGCTTATGGAAGAAAGGCTCTTGGAATTTTGCTGTTTCAGGATATAGCCGTCATTCCTATTTTGCTTATGATATCGATTTTTACAAATCAGGATACCAATATTTCAACTCTCATTCTAAACACTGTATTGGGAGCTTTAAGCGTATTTGGAATTTTGTTTATAGTGGGAAAATATTTCATAAACAAATTCCTAAGCTGGGTGGTTCTTACGGACTCTACGGAAATTTTCATAAGCTCAATTTTGCTTATAGTCATAGGCTCATCTTTCATCTCATACTATTTTGGTTTTTCATACTCTCTTGGAGCCTTCTTGGCGGGAATGATGATAGCCGAAAGTAAATTCAAATATCAGATAGAAGCCGATTTGATTCCTTTTAGAGATCTTTTGCTTGGTATCTTTTTTATTACGGTAGGAATGCAGATAGATTTGGAAATTGCAAAAGAGAATATCGGATGGATTTTAATAGTTTTAACAAGTGTAATGTTAATAAAAGCTCTTGTAATTTTTGCTATTCTATCCATTCAGGATATAAAAAGAACCGCCTTTAAAACAGCTCTTTCCTTGATGCAGATAGGAGAGTTTGCGCTTGCTATTTTCGCTTTGGCGCGCTCTCACTTTCTAATAGATGGAAAAGTAAATCAAATCTTAATACTCTCGGTAGTCTTCTCCATGATTATATCCCCTTTTGTATTAAATCATGTAAAAAAGATAGCCGGAATATTCATAAAAGAGAAAATAGAAAACGAAGAAGCGATTCCCTCAGGCTATCATAACCATATGATAATATGCGGATACTCCCCTTTGGGACAAAAAATAGCCGCAAAATTAAAAAGTTTAGATATAAAATATTTAATAATAGAGTATGATATAGAGCTTGTCAAAATAGGAAAAGAGAAAAAAGAGCCAATATATTTTGGAAATGCCGCTCAAAAAAGCATTTTGGAAGCTGCAAATATCAAAGAGGCGATAGCTACGATAGTGGCTATAGAAAACAGCGAACATCTAAGACTTGTTTGCGAAGCCATATCTTCCGTAAGCGGTTTTGTAAATACTGTCGTGAAAGTTAAGGATTTAAAAGAAAAAAGGCTTCTTGAAGATTTGCATATAAATCATATCGTTGTAGAGAGCGAAAAAATGGCCGAAATTCTAACAAATGAGGCTTTAATCTGCAAGATTTAAAATAAAATTATCCACATTTCCTTGACAAATTAGTATATGAATATTAGTATATAGTTTACGGAGGTGTGAAATGGTCATAGCTGTAAATGAAATTGTAAAAAATCCAAGTTTGGTCAGCAATCCAAAAGAGATAACATATGTTGAAGACAAAAGAAGCAAGAAGTTAAAAAGCATAATTATTCCAGCAAAATATAAAGATGAGTTTGAAGAGTTTTTAAAAAAGAAAAAGTTTAAAGAATTGTTATAAATCCCATAATAAAACATAGAAGAAATTTAGATATTATAGGCAATTAAATTTATTATACGAAGGATTCTAATGGAGAAAATTTTAAACTGCATAGACTCATATATAAAAGATCTCGAAAAAGAGATAATGAAAATCGTATCCGATCAATCGATTCCGCTTACCAAAA
>JALVCR010000150.1 GCA_027009865.1 Campylobacterales bacterium | reverse complement strand
GGCTTTGAGATTGGATCAAACCTCAAGCTGGCTTTTGTTTGACTGCGGAGAAGCTACGCAAAATCAGATTTTTAAAACAAAAATTCATTTTGGAAAAATAGACAAAATATTTATAACTCATCTTCATGCAGACCACTTTTTGGGACTTTTTGGATTTTTATGCACAAGAGATATGCAAAATATTACATCTCCTTTGGAAATCTATGCTCCAAAAGGCTTAAAAGAGATTTTAGATACTCTTAAAAAAATTTCTCAGCTTAATTTTGATTATAAATTGGAAATTTATGAAATAAAAAATAATGATATCTTTGATTTTAAAAATTTTAAAGTTGAAATAATAGAGCTTAAACACTCCATAGAGAGCTATGCATTTTTCATAGAAGAGAAATCAAAACCAAAAATTAATAAAGAAAAACTCATAAAAGAGAACATCCCCCCTTCTTCGATTTATAAAGAGCTGCAAGATGGAAAAGATGTGGTTTTGGATAGCGGAAAAGTTTTGAAAGCTAAAGATTATTTAATAAAAAAAGACCCAAGAAGAGTGATAATAGCAGGAGACAATGCCGACCCTTACATACTTCTTGATAAATTGAAAAAAAGCGATCTTTTAATTCATGAAAGCACATACACTCAAGACGTATTTGATTCTTTAAAGAAAAAACAAAAGCATACCACTTCAAAAACTTTAGCTTTAGCGGCGAAAGAGGCAAATATTAAAAATCTAATAGCCACTCACATAAGCGCAAGATACTCTCTTTTGAAAAAAGACAACAGCCATTTTATAGGAGAGATAGAAGAGGAGATAAGAGAATTTTTTGACGGAAACTTCTTTGTAGCTAAAGACTTTGACAGATTCTACCTAAATGAAAATAAAAAACTAATTTTCTACGGAAATGTAAGAGGATGCTAAATAAAGCAAAATAAAAATTACAAAATACTTTCTAAAATATATTTTCCTAAAGATTAACTATTTATTTATCTATCAAAAAATATTGTTATATAGGAAATTTAATTTTATAAATATTTTTCTATCTGCATAGCAAACTCTACAAAATTATCTAAGTTTTCTAAAAATTGATAAAGTTTTTCTTCATCTATTTTTATATATTCATGAATAAGCAAATTCCTAAGTCCTACCATACCTGCTATCTTTTGCGCAAGAGTATAATCTATTTGTAACAGTTCAATACAAGCTCTATATGTTTTAGGATTTCCCAAATTATATTCTGAAGCTACTTTACAGGCAATATCAATAACTATTTGTATAGATTCAAGCAGTCCGTATCTTATTTCCCACTCATAGCGCTTATTTGATTTTATATCTTCTAAAGTAATATTTTTTTTTATATCCTTTAAAATCCTAATATTTTCTTCAAGAAGTTTTAATTTTTCCGTAAGTCCCACTTTTTAGCCTTTTTTTTAAAGCTTTATCAAACATCTCATACATAGGCTGCAAATCAAAATAGTATTTATAAGTATCTGCTTTGAAATCTACATATTTTTTATTCGATCTATTTAAAATAACTTTATGGTTACTTACAATATTAAATGCCATTTTTGCATCTTTTTTCTCCAAATTATTAAGTAAAATCAAATCTACTTTTTTATTAAGATTCTCTTCAAGCAAAGAGATTAAATTGCCCTGCTCAAACAAATCAATTGAACGATTTGTAAAAATTGCAATATCGATATCGCTAAGAAATGTTTGCTTGCCTTTGGCGTATGAGCCAAAAAGCAGCGCAAAATCTATAAAGTTATAAGGCTCTAACAGTTTTCTTAATATCTCTATCATAAATAATCTTTCGCTTTTAAATGATTATATCATATTACAAAACTTTTGTTTTTGAAAGATCGGATAACAAAATTCCTATCCATTTGGTATTTTCATTCGAATCAAAAGCAATTTTCAAAGTCATTGTCAAAACGACAGCCAAAAACATCCCAACAGCCCCTAAAACCCATCCCCAAAAAATCAGAGAAAAGAAAACAACCGCAGGAGAAAGTCCAAGACCTTGCCCCATAAATTTGGGTTCAAGAACATTGCTTATTAAATTATTGATAACAAAATACCAAAGTAAAAGCCACAATGTAGTAGTGAAATCATGATTTAAAAGCGAGAGAAGAAGAGCAGGAATTGAGGCTAAAATAGATCCAATAACCGGTATGAAATTTAGCAAAAATCCCAAAAATCCCCAAAGAATAGCATATTGAATATCAAAATACAAAAGAACAAGCAAAATAAAAAATCCCGTTAAAAAACTTGTAAAAAGCTTGATAGTAAAATATCTCCTTACAGTTTTTGAAAAAAGAGTAAAATTTTCCAAAGCCGATTGATTATTTTTGAAAATAATTGAAAGCTTCTTTCCAAAAATAGGAGCTTCAAAAAGCAAAAAAGAGGTTCCTATCAATACCAAAAGAGTTTTTGAAAAAAATATCCCTATATTTCCAACCGCCCCCGCTCCAAGCTTAAAAAGAGCCGATATATCAAGCCCTTCCAAAACCTCCTTGGGATTTAAATCAAAACCTCTTTTATCAAAATACTCTACCGATAAAATGATCAAATTTTTCATTTTCTTCTCATAAGAGGGAAGATGCATTATAAAATCTTTAAAAGAGGTATTTACGATATAAAATATTCCCAAAAATAAAACCACAATCAAAAAGAGTATAAAAACAAAAGAGACATATTTAGGAATACCGATTTTTTTTGAAAAAATCATAATCGGAGACAAAATGGAAGCCAAAATAATAGATAAAAGCAAAATAACGACTATCTCAGATGCTGCTTTCAACCCGGCGGTTATAATAACAAAAGCGCTTACATAAAAAAGATAATACTTTATTTGCTCTTTATAAATCATATTTTACTCTTTCTTTGAAATATTTCTTAATATGATATATCCGACAACTCCGGAAGCAAAAGATCCAATTAAAATTGCTAACTTATCTGCATAATTATAAATCTGAGTATCGTCAAAAGCCAAAGAATCGATAAAAAGACTCATGGTAAA
>JALVCR010000149.1 GCA_027009865.1 Campylobacterales bacterium | reverse complement strand
ATTTTCCACTAAAGTAATGGAGCTTTTTTTCGCTTTTTTTAAAAGCTCTATAATATGGTGTTTTTGAATATTTTGAAACTCTTTGGAAGTTAGCATATTGGTTTTCGCTCTTATTGCGCTGGATAAAAACATATCGTTAAAAGAGTTTGAAAAGAGATAATTTTCATTAAAATCTGAAATTATCAAAGCCTCAAACTCCATCCCCTTAGCTTCATTGATTTTGTAAATCTCTATTCCACTCTTTTTTCCGTTTTCTATCTTTATGTTTTTGAGTCTGTTTAAAAAGAGATGAAAAATTTTGTTTAGCGGATACTCTTTTAGATGGCCGAAAACCTTTTTGAAACTGTTTATCTCCTCTTTTAAAATTTTATTTTCCCACTTTTCATTGCCGTCAAATATTTCAAAAATGTTTTCGAAAAAATCCCTATCTACCCTCTCTTCCCAAAAAGGAGCGATATTTTTTTCTATATTTTCAGTTTCAATTTCCAATCTTTGCAATCTGTCTTTGTTTTCATAATTCTTTTCCAAAAGATAGTCGTAAACGGCTTTTAATTTTCTATAAAGCGGCGTATCTTCAAAATCTAAAGTTTTTGTTTTGAAATTCTCCTCTTTATCAAATAGATTCAAAAATTTGACAATTTCATCGTTATTTGAAATTATCGCTATTTTATTTGGAGAAATTCCGCTATTTATATATTCATAAACTTTTCTTTTTATATAGGCTATCTGTGAGATTGTATTAGAGGCAAAAAAACTCTCAACTGAAAAATCTTTTTCTTCTATTGGTTCTTTTTTAATAATTTGCAATTTAGAGAGATCTATCTCATAGCTAAATCCCTCTTTTAAAGAAAAAATATCTCTGTAGTGTTTAGCTATTGCTTGGTTATATTTATCTATTTTAATTTTGATATAAAAAGGCTTGATTTTCGCTATTTGTTTAAGAAATTTTACTTCAAAAGCGTTTAGATAGTCTATTTGATAAAATATTGCCTTTTTAAAAGAATTTAAAAAAGATAGGTTTAATTTGTATATTTGGGGCAAAAATATTATATCAGCATACCCTCTTTTATCCAATATCTGTTTATATCTCTCTTTTAGTTTTTCCAAAATTTCTATTTTATCTGCATATTCGGCGTATGCGTCGGCCTCTTTTAAATCATCTAAATTTACAAGCTCTTTTGAGGTCTCCTCAAAAAACGAGAAAATAAAGGGGGAGTTTTCCAAAAAGAAGATAAAATCCAAAGAGAAGCGAAGTTTTTTGAAATCTTTGAAATTTGCCGCTTCTCTTAATAAAAGTATGCGCGTATCGTTATCTATTAAAACTCTCTCTTCTAATAAAAGAGCTCTTTTTTTGAAATCTTCAAAAGTTATAATTTTATCTACAAAACCGTTTTGTGAAAGATATTTTTGTTTTTCTCTATTTACTAAATTGGCTGTCTGAAATATCTTTAGCATATCTCCCCTTTGATTTTGAAATTATACCATCAAAGGGGAAATCTTTATTCAACCGTTACGCTCTTTGCTAGGTTTCTTGGCATATCGACATCGTTTCCAAGCCTTATTGCTATCTCCATGGCAAGAAGCTGGGTTATTACCATCATCTCAAAAAACTCTATCATAGGATGTTCGCAGTTTTCCGTTTTTATAAAATCGTCCGCAAGCTCAAATTCTACCGGGCTTATCGCCAAAATAGTCGCATCTCTTGCCGATAGCTCCTCTACGTTGCTTTTTATCTTTTCATAATGAACAGTTTTTGGCATAAGAGCTATTGTAAAAAGCTCGCTGTCGGCTAAAGCAATCGGCCCGTGTTTCATCTCTCCTGCCGGGTATCCTTCCGCATGAAGATAGCTTATCTCTTTTAGTTTCAAAGCTCCCTCTAAAGCTAATGGGAAAAAGATATCTCTTCCAATATAGAAAAATCCGTGTCCGTGCAGGTATCTTTTAGATAGCCTTTTTATTTTTTCATGAAGTTTGTCTTTTATTTTTAAAACTTTAGGAATTTTCCTAACAGCTTTAAGCTCGCTTGAAATCTCTCCGTCTGTTAATGTCTTTCTTATTTGGGAGAAGTATAAAACAAGCATCCATAAAACCATCACTTGCGTTGCGAAAGCTTTTGTGCTTGCCACACCTTTTTCTATTCCGGCTCTTGTTAGAATCGTATAATCTGCCAATCTGACTATTGAAGAGTTATCGACGTTGCAGATTGCAAGCGTTTTTAATCCGGCACTCTTGGCCATTCTCAAAGCTTCCAAAGTATCGGCCGTCTCTCCGCTTTGAGAGATAACTATAAAAAGGGTATCTTTTGTTAAAAGCGGATCTTTATATCTAAATTCGCTTGCTATCTCCACAGAACATCTAATTTTTGCCATTCTCTCAAACAGATAAGCCGATGCAAGCCCCGCATGGTAGCTTGTTCCGCAGGCGCATATTTTTATCTCTTTAACTCCCTCTATTATCTCCTCTTTTAGCTCCTCAAAATATACTTTGCCGTTAGAGGCTCTTCCCAAAATCGTATCTCCCACAACTTCGCTTTGCTCATATATCTCTTTTTCCATAAAAAATCTGTATCCGCCCTTTTGGGCATACTGCTTATCTGCGGTTAGAGGGACTTTGTGAAGCTCTTTTTCTTCTCCTTTTGCAAAAAGAGTTATCCCCTCTTTATTTGCGTATCCATACTCTCCGTCTTCAAGATAGATAACCTCGGTTGCGTTTGAGATTAGGGGAGCATCGGAAGAGGCGAAAAATATCTCGTTTTGATCGTTTACTCCTATGATTAAAGGAGAGCCTTTTCTTGCGAAAAATATAGTCTCCGGAGCGCTTTTTGTTATCAGTAAAATAGCATACGCTCCTTTTAGCATCTCTATCGTTTTTTCAAAAGCTTTTTTAGGATCATTTATTTTTTTAAGATTTTTTTCAAAAAGATGGACTATAACTTCGGTATCGGTTTGGCTTAGAAACTCTACTTTATCCTTTTGAAGCTCCTTTTTTAGCTCTTGATAATTTTCTATGATTCCGTTATGCACCACATAGCTAAACTCTCCCAAATGGGGATGGGCGTTTAGCTCTGTGGGTTTTCCGTGAGTTGCCCATCTTGTGTGGCCTATTCCCACTCCAAAGCCTTCGGTTTTGAAATTTTTTGTTTTCTCTTCAAGATTTTTTAGTTTTCCAACAGCTTTGAAATATCTTATATCATCTTTTTGCATTACCGCTATTCCGGCCGAGTCGTAGCCTCTATATTCAAGCTCTCTTAAACCGTCTATCAAGACGGATTTAATCTCTCTTTCTCCTATATAGCCGACTATTCCGCACATTGTTTTCCTTTTACATAATTTAATTTTAAAACTAATATTATTTTATCAGCAAATAATATCATAAATTTTATTAAGGTTTTTGCAAAAGTTTCCGTTTTTTTCTAAAAGGAATAAATTTATAGCTCTTTTTTTAATGGTTTGTATTTTAGCGCTTGCTATGTCTATGCCTATATCGTCAAAAACGGAAATTAAATAAGCCATAAGCCCTTTTTGGTCTTTTGTATTTAACTTCATTTGAGCATATGATTCGGAATGTTGACAATTAATAAAAATTTCATCCTTTAAAATACAAGGTTTATTATACTTGACTTTTCTTGACATATTAAACGAATCAGCGATTAGTTGCTCTATATAACCAATCTCTTCTTTTGATATTTTTTCGAGAAATTCTATTTTAAAATATTTGATATTTCCAAATAATTTGAAAATATCCATATTTACTAAATTTAAATAGCTAAGTTTTCCAAGTAAGTAACCAACATTTAATTCGGTCTTTCTTATAATAGATATAGTAAGATTTGAAGAGTAGTCTATTTTTGCCAAATACTCTTTATCGCTTTTGCTAAGCTCATACGCCCATTTGGAAATTTCCAAAATATCATTTGTTTTGTATTTGATGAAAAACAGGTTTGATGGGATTTGCAAAATCTTTTTTTGAAGAGGTTTTGGAAGAGATAAAAATTTTTCATTTCTTTTTAAAGTGGCCTCTTTTTTTAATCTTCTCTCGGTCTCGCTTAAAAGCTCTTTGTTAAAAAAGCTTTTTTTGGCTATTTCATATAGCTCTTTTAAAAGTTTTTGGCTAAAAGATGAATAAACATTTTTTGAAACGCCGTTTAAATCCGCATAGGTCAAAATATATAGCATTTTTAGGTTTTGAGGTGTTTTTATTTTTGAGACAAATCGTAAAATAGTTTTTTCATTATAGATATCTTCTCTGTGAGCTGTATGGCTCATTAGGGTATGATTTTCTATTAAAATCTCTCCGATTTTTATCTGGCTTTCATTTAAATTCATCTTTTTTGCATAGATTTTAAAAAGCTCTTTTCCCACAATTGAATGATCTTTTTTTCTACCCTTTCCCGCGTCATGAAGAAAAGATGCAAGCTTTAAAACCATCTTTTCATCGGAATCTAAACTTTCATATAGCTCTTTTATGAAAGGATCTTTTATATCCTCTAAATTTTTTAATACTTTTATGGAGTGAATATCGACAGGATATGTATGGTAGCCGTCAAATTGGGGCAAATGTATAACCTTTTTCATAGGGGGAATTAGTTTTTGCAAAATTCCGGCCTGATAAATAGCGTAGATAAATTGGTAAATATGTTCTCTATAGAAAAATTTTTTCATTATCAAAGGAATATTGTTGTTTTTTTGCTCTATTTTTGCATGTTTTAGCGCATTTACCACGCTTATGTCATATTTGTAATCGCCATCTGGCAAAGATAGGAGATTGTTTAAAAGTTTTGTTATCTCCTGGGAAGGATAGTGAAAAGAGGTAAAAAGGGTATTTTCACAGATATAAAAATTTTTGAAAATTCTCTTTTTTCTAAGAAGAGGAATATTCTCTTTTTTAAAAAGGGAAGGAGATACAAGCTTTTTTATTAAAATATTGCAAATCGTTTTTATAGTCCATAGGCTTTCGAAAATCTTTTCGCTAAGCTGAAGGGATGCGGTTTTAAATTTTGTATCTTTAAATTTTAATTTCTCCGCAACTTCAGGCAGCAGTTCCATTATTAAAGTATCTTGCTTTTTTTTGCTGATTAGATGTAGAGTGAGTCTTACTTTATATAAAAACTCCAAAGCTATTCTAAGCTCTTTATAATCTTTGTCGCTTATTTTATAAGGAGTTAAATCTTTTATTTTGGTAGCGTTATAAAGAACGTTTGCTATCCAAAAGAGAGTGTTTATATCTCTAAGCCCTCCAGCTCCGTCTTTGATATTTGGTTCCATATTCAGCGGTTTTTGAATGCTTCTTTTTAGATATTCTTCATATTTTGCCAGCACAAACTCTTTTTGGTTGTAATGTCTTATCGCATTTAGCTCTCTTTGAGTCTCTATCCACAATATTTTGGAGCCGCAGATAAATCTTGCCTCAAGCATTGCCGTTTTTATTGTGATATCCTCTTTGCTTGCCTGAAATAGATCGCTTATTTCATGCACTCTGTGGCCTATTTTAAGATTGCTGTCCCACATCATCTGTAGCATAGATTCGATTATATATTTTGTATTAAATCCCTTTATATCCTTATAGACGATCATCAAATCTATATCAGAATACAAACAAAGCTCTTCTCTTCCATAGCTTCCTAAAGCGGTTAAGGTTATTGGAATGGAATTATGAAAGGGCATATAATCTTTAAAACTGTCCCTTAAAACATATTTATATATTACTTGAATAAATTCATCTATCTTTTTTGTATGTCTTACTAAAAAATCTTTACCGTTATTGTTTAATAAAATCTCTTCTATGGATGAGAAGTAGCTTTTAATAGCTTCTCTTATCGTTTTTGCCACTTCGAAATGATCAGCTTTCTTTTGGATTAAATCTTCTATCTTTTGAGAGAGTATCATAATTTATACACCTTCTTATTAAGGAATTTTTATCTGTGTTGATTATACATTTTTTCTACAATTATTCGATATTATAGCCTCTTCGTGGTATAAAACGTAAAAATACATTTGTTTTATATCATAATTTTGTTATAATAGTTATATTATCAAAAATTTGCTATTTCATTTTCGCTTGAAAATGAAATATATTAGGAGTTAAGGATGAAAAAACTTTCGGCTATTGGATTTTCGATACTGCTTGCCTCGTCACTGATGGCGGCAGAGGGATACAGGTATGAGATTGCTCCGACAGTTTCAAAAAACTGGAGCGATAGAGATTCCGGTTTTGAGAGCGCTACAAGCTGGGGCGCAAAGCTTAATGCTTATATAAACGATATTGTAGGTTTTCAAATTGATTATAGCAGACTTGACAATGTTCATTTCAGACACGGTCCTCAAAAGAGCGATATAGATAGAATCGGGCTTAATCTATTGCTTGAAGCTCCGACATCTTCTCATATTACGCCTTATATGTTAATAGGCGGTGGTTATGAGAATGTAGAGCTTAAATTGGATGATGAGGATTCTCAAGCTTTTGCAAATGTAGGAGCAGGTGTAAAATATTCAATTAATAAAGCCTTGGATGCTGTAGTTGAGGCTAAATATATAAGAAAACTTGACTCTTATGATAGTGATGTTATGGGAACTTTTGGTTTGGGATATAAATTTGGATATGTAGCTCCTCCAAAACCAGCTCCACAACCTGTAGTAGAGCCAGAGCCGGCTCCTGAACCAGAGCCTGTTGTAGAGCAGCCTAAAGACAGCGACGGAGACGGAGTTGTGGATGAGAAAGATCAATGTCCAAATACTGCTCAAGGAATACAGGTAGATGATGTGGGCTGTCCAGTAGATATGGAGCTTGTTATTCACTTTGATTTTAATAAGGCTGTTATAAGAGATGAAGATAAGCCAAGAATTGATAAAATAATAGAGATTTTGAAAAAAGAACCAACTTACAAAGCTGTTGTGGCTGGACATACAGACAGCATAGGAACAGAAGCTTATAATATGGAACTTTCAAAAAGAAGAGCTGAAGCTTTGAAAGCTTATATGGTGGCTCATGGTATATCTCCTGAGAGAATTAAAACTGAGTGGTATGGAGAGACAAGACCTGTAGCTTCTAATGCGACTCCTGAGGGCAGGGCTAAAAACAGAAGAGACGAAGCTAAATTTTCTATTAGAATTGAATAACTATTTTTCTCATCCGCTTTGGCGGATGGGATTTTCCTCTTCTCTTAAGGTTTTTTTAGATGTTTATCCCCTATTTGGCTTATGAAGCGAGCGCCGGAAGCGGTAAAACTTTTGCTTTGAGCATAAGATATATCTCTTTGCTTTTTTTAGGAGCCAATCCTTCTAATATTTTAACTCTTACCTTTACGAATAAAGCCGCTAACGAAATGCAAGAGCGGATTTTTTCGATTTTAAGGGAGCTTCATTTAAAAAAAAGAGAGCCTGAACTAAAAGAGCTTTCAGAAATTTTAGAGGTTGATTCCTCCTATATTTTAAAAAGGCGTTCTTATGTAATTGATGCTTTTTTAAACAGCGATATAAAAATATCCACTATTGATAAGTTTTTGTCTCAAATTTTAAGAAAATTTTCTTCCTATCTTGATTTGTTGCCAGATTTTGAAATAGACGAAGATAAAGATGAGATAATAAAATTGGAAATTTTTCTAAAAGAGCTTTTGGAAAATGGAAAATATGAAAAATTTTTGGATTTTGTTTTGCTTTTGGAGAGAAGATTTAGCGACGTATTTGCTCTTTTGGAGAGATTTTATGAAATAGATTATGAGATTGAGAAGATATCTATAGAAAATAGAAAACTTATCTCAAAAGAGAGGGTTTTGCTTTTTTTAAACGAGATAAAGAGAATTTTTTTTGAGTGTAAAGCTCTCTCAGCTTCCGCTAAAAAATCCCTTAACATAGAGGATATAAACGGAATAGTTTCATCTTCTTGGATTTGCAAAGATAGTTTGAGAGATTTTAGATATTTTAAAAAGTGTTATAAAGAGGAGGCGGATAGATATTTTTATGATTTAAAAGAGGCTTTGAGAGATTTTGCCAAATTTAAAGAGTTTACGGTTATAAGAGAATTTTTAAATTTTTATGAAATTTACAAAGCGTCCAATAAAGCCGCCTCTATAGAGTTAAACAGATTAACTTTTATGGATGTTACCAATTTTGTTTATGAGCTTTTGCACAGACATATTGAAAGAGATTTTTTATATTTTAGGCTCGATTCTAAAATAGAACATATTTTGCTTGATGAGTTTCAAGATACAAGTATTGTGCAGTATAAAATTTTGGAGCCTTTAATAGAGGAGATCTGTTCGGGAGAAGGGGCTAAAAGTTTTAGAAGTTTCTTTTATGTGGGAGATACCAAGCAGTCCATATACCGTTTCAGAGGAGGGGCTAAAGAGCTTTTTTACCATCTTGCCAAAAGATTTCATATAGAGCTGAAAGCTTTAAAAACAAACTATAGAAGCAAAAAGGCTATAGTAGATTTTGTAAATGATACTTTTAAAGATTTAATGCCCCATTATATTCCTCAGAATGCGAATAATAAAGAGAGCGGATATGTGGAGGTAAAAGAGAGTGAAGATATTTTAGAATCTATTATAGAGAGTGTAAAATTTTTAAAAAACAGCGGTGTAAGAGATGAGGACATTGCTATTTTAACTTATACAAACACCGACTCTTTAGAGATAGAAAACGCCCTAAGAAATGCTTTTGAAGATATTAAAATAACTACGGAAGCTACTTCTCTTTTGATAAATCAGCCATCCGTTAGAGCCGTTATAGAGTGTTTAATTTATCTCTATTTCAAAAAGGAGTATAACAAAGAGAATTTTCAATCTTTGATAGGGGAGAGATTTGAAGATGAAAAGATGTTTAAAGATTTTGATATATCTTCTCCTCTTCCTCTTTTAATAAAAGAGATAATAGAGAGATTTAAACTGTTTGATAAAGATCCAAATTTAATTAAGCTTATAGAGATATCTTCTAAATATTTGGATATTGAGTCTTTTATTTTCAATTATGAAAGCATTAATGAAAAGAGCGTATATAGAGAGAATGAAGGGATAAAGATTTTAACAATTCATAAATCTAAAGGATTGGAATTTGAACATCTGATAGTATGTGACAGACTCTCTAAAAAGGGGTGGGGCGGAAGCTCTTTTCTATTCTCTTATGAAGGGATAGATTTAAAGAATATCTTTTATAAGATGCAAAATAGAAAATGTTTTGATAAAGAGTATGAAGAAGCGGTTAAAAAAGAAGAGAGGCTCTCTTTTGAGGATGAATTAAATGCAAATTATGTGGCTTTCACAAGGGCTAAAAACTCTTTGATAATTTGCAAAAAAGAGAAAAATTCCTCTTTTGATATATTTAATTTAAAGCCTTTTAAAAAGGGTGAGATAAATGTTTTGCAAAAAGAGGGGAAAAAAGAGAAAGCCAAAGATATTTGCTATTTTCCCTTTTCCATAAGAAGGGATAAAGCAGATGAAAATTTGGAAAATGAAGATTTAAAAGATGATATTCAGGATATAAAAGCCGTTAATTTCGGTATAGCTATGCACTATACACTTGAGATGATGCAAAGTTTTGATAAAGAGGGGCTAAAGGATGCTTTTTGCGCTATGAAAAACCGATACGGCTATCTTTTAGATAGGGAAGAGATGGAGGATATAAAAAGCCGTATTAAAAAAGCTCTTGAAAATAGAGAATTTTTAAATTTAATAGACGGAAAGATTAGAAAAGAGCAGGATATCTCTTATAACGGAAAATTTTACAGAATAGATCTTTTAATAGAAAAAGAGGAAGAGTGGATAATTATAGATTATAAAAGCTCTCTTTTTAAGAGAGGAGAGCATATAAAGCAGGTGGAAATTTATAAGAATATTTTAAAAAGTATTTTGAGAGGCAGAGTTAGAGCCTATCTTTTATATTTGCAAAAAGAGGATATATCTTTAATAGAGGTATAGCTTTTTTGTAAAGTAAAATTAAAAAAACCTTAATTTAAGCTTTTTATAAGTCTTATTTAAATACAATCTCACTTTCAAAT
The DNA here is from genome assembly GCA_027009865.1 of Campylobacterales bacterium. GTDB lineage: Bacteria > Campylobacterota > Campylobacteria > Campylobacterales > JAADDG01 > JAADDG01. The sequence goes on along the minus strand of JALVCR010000149.1, from coordinate 925 downwards.
AATTGGCAAAAGGTTTTGAATGAAATCAACTAAGATGATTAAGCCAAACGAAGTTCAAAGAGAATGGGTAGTAGTGGATGCTGCCGGTAAAAGATTTGGTAGAGTTTTAACCGAAATAGCCTCTTTGCTTAGAGGAAAGCATAAGCCTTACTATACGCCTCATGTAGATTGCGGTGATTATGTAATAGTTATCAATGCAAGCAAAGTTGATGTGAGCGCAAGTAAGGCTGAGAGCAAAATGTATCACAGGCATAGCGGATATTTCGGAAGTGTCAAAAGCGAAAAGCTTGGCGAGTTGCTGGAGAAGAATCCGGCTAAACTTTTTATGTTGGCTACAAGAGGAATGCTTCCAAAAACAAAGCTTGGAAGAGCGATGCTTAAGAAACTTAAAGTATATCCCGGAAGCGAGCATCCTCATACTGCACAAGTTAAGAAAGAAGGGTAATATATGGCAAAAGTTTACGCAACCGGAAAAAGAAAAACTTCCGTAGCTAAAGTATGGTTAAAACCCGGTTCAGGTCAGCTTATAGTTAACGGAATGACTTTGGATCAGTGGTTAGGCGGTCTTGAAGCTATTAAAATGAGAGTTATGCAGCCTCTTTTGCTAACTAAGCAGGATAAAAGCGTAGATATAATCGCAACAACTCTTGGAGGCGGATACTCTGCTCAAGCAGATGCTTTAAGACACGGAATCTCTAAAGCTTTGGTAGCTTATGATCAGGATTTTAGAGCTATTTTAAAACCAAAAGGTCTTTTGACAAGAGATTCAAGAGTAGTAGAGAGAAAAAAATACGGAAAGAAAAAAGCGAGAAGATCTCCTCAATTTTCAAAAAGATAATCTCCTTCAAGCGGGATTTTCCCGCTTTTATATATATTTTTGCACCTTTTTAAATCCTCTTAAAAATTTTCCAAATAAGTAACTAAT
>JALVCR010000148.1 GCA_027009865.1 Campylobacterales bacterium | reverse complement strand
AAAAACAAAAATGCTCCCAAAACAATGATCGCCCAAGATACTCCCAAAAGAAAATCGAGTATATTTTGGACGATCCTTTTATTCATTTTATAAAGACTCTTCGTGAAGCAATACTGCGCCGGCTAAATATACATAAGTTAAAATCATGAAAATGAAAGTTTGTAAAATAGCCGAGAATCCTAAAAGCGCGAAAGCTGGAAGAGGGGCGATATATGGGGCAAGCATTAAAACAACCGCCAAAAATAGATCATCTCCCTTGATGTTACCAAAAAGCCTGAATGAAAGAGATATGATTCTTGATAGATGCGATACTATTTCGATTGGAAACATTAAAGGAGCCAAAAGTTTCATAGGTCCCATAAAATGGGCAAAATATGCCACTACTCCATTTTTTCTTATACCCTCAAAATTGTAGTATAGAAAAACTATCAAAGCTAATGTCAGTGTGAAGTTTATATTTCCAGACGGAGATTCAAATCCTGGAAAAATTCCTATAACATTTGCGAAAAATATAAAAAGTCCTAAAGTGGCTACAAGAGGAAGATAAGTTCTTGCATGTTTCTCCCCGATAACGTCTTTGCCCATTGCCAATACGCCTTGAAGATAAGCCTCCATTACGTTTTGAGTCCCTGAAGGCACCAATCTTAGCGTTTTAACTGAAGATTTGGCAAAAAGAAGCACCAAAATAAATACTAAAATCGTATGCGCCACATACAGATAAGAGTGATTGTGAGAGATTATGCCCAGAAAAGTGAAAATTTCATTCATTCTCAACCCTTGAAGAAAAATTTAACGAATTTTATCTAATTGAGTTTTAATGTTTCATAAAAATTTTCTCTCTTGTCTATAAACTTCTTTTATAAAATCGATAAAGTTATCACTTTTCATATAACCTGGAAGCTCATCTATTATGGTTTTATCATATTTTAGAATATAAGTTGTGGGATAGAATCTGGTTTTTAAAAAAGAGGGAATCTTATCCCTATTTTTTTGCAGTTTTATAATAATATAATTTTTCTCTATCTCTTTTAGATAATTTGGATTTTGAAAAACTTCTCTCTCTAAAGCTTCGCAATATGGGCAATTTTGTTTGGATATTTCGACTAAAATAAGCTTTTTTTGAGCTTTTGCCTTTTTAAAGGCGCTATCTAAAATATTGGCGTTTAGAAATGTTATTAAAACAGCTATGGAAAACAGAGCCTTAAACATTACTTTTCCTTATAACTTTTTGGATATTATATCCAAATTTTACTCTGCCGTAAAATCGCTGCAAAAATCTTTTCTTGGATTTATATCCCTATTGCACGGATATGTATAATAATTAAAAGGCTCTATTTCTATTACATCTTCCGGATAGTCGGTAACTATTAAACTGTTTAAACCTTTTGGCATATAGGTTTGCTCTTTGCTTCCATCTCCAAGAGCTACATTTTTTGCTTTTAAATCGTTAAAAAAAGTATATTGGCTTAGGGCGTCTATAAACTTAAAGATTACAAAATAGTCAAAAACGTCCGCACTATATAAAGGGGAGTAGGGAATCGTATGAATTGCTGGATAATTTGAGGAAGATGGAACTATTATAAAATCTTTTTCGCTGTTTGGAATATTGATATGTCTGTATATATCTATTAAGGTTCTTGGGTCGTCTTCATCTTTATCATATCTTTGCATAATTATTTTTGTGTTGGATGGATAATTTGCAAGAAGGCTCTCTCCTTTGTCTTCATACTCTTCCATTCCAAAGTCGTACCAAGGGGATAGATAAAAAAGAAATCTTCCTTTCTCTCCCCAGCCGTAATTTTTATAAAGATAATAAGAGATGCTTGTTATAATTCCTCCTCCTGCGGAAAAACCTATAAATCCTACTCTTGAAGTATCTATTATATTTGGATAATTTATAGCTGCCTTTAAAAATCCCTCTCTTACTTCTTTGTATAATTTGTAGCTTCTTGTATATGGCACAAAAACAGCCGCAAATCCTTTGCTTGCTATGAAATTTAACAAAACTTCATATTTTTTATAGCTTATCGAGTTATTGTCATACCAGCCGGGAGAGAAGAATATAGTTGGCGCTTTTATCTGATTTTCTGGATAAAATATTGTAATATCTTTATTAAAATCACCCGCAAAACTTACTCTTTTTACTTTAAATTTTCCCCATTTTCCATAAAGTTTTGGAAGTTCTTTTATTTTGCCTATAGGTTTTGCAAAATCTGGCACACCGTTTTTATTTTGTTCATTTAATCCATATTCGTCAAGAAGTTTTATAAACTCTTCTGAGGAGATAAACTGTTTTATAATCTCTCTTTTACTGACTCCTTTTTCAAGCAAAGAGAGCCAAAAATCAAGACCCCCTTTGTCAGCTTCTCTATCAAGGAGGGTTCTGTAAGCTAATTTTATAAAATCTTCGTCACTATAATTTTTTGATTCAAACTCTTTTGAAAAGAAAAAATAGTTCGCCATTTCTGAGGCACTTTTATCTTGGCTTAGAAGCTGCTCTTTCCAATACTCTATCCCTCCATATTCGGCGTCTCTATTAAATAGAAGATTATAAAATCTCTCTATAAAAGCTTTTAATTTATCCTCTTTTGTATATGCTTTGATATGATATTTATTTTCCATTAAATCTTTAAATTCTGGGGAAAAGAGAAATTTATAAAATATTTGGGTTCTATGTATATTATTATCTTCTATTTGAGATACCCAATAATCAAGACCCTCTTTATCAGGTTCTCTTTCAAGTAAAACTTTATAAAGAGCGGTTACATAATCCTCATCATCATAATTTTTATTTCTATACTCTTTACTTTTAAAAAAAGCCTTTAAGACGTATGTAGCGCTTTTTCCTTTCTTTAATTCATTATTCCAATAATCTACCTCTTTTTGAGAGGGAGTTCTATTCATTATATCTATGTAGAGCTTTGTAACAAAATCCACACTGTTTTCAGCCTTTAATGGCAATATAGCCGTAAATATCAAAAAGGTTAAAAAATATATTATATTCCTTTTCATTTTTACTTCTCTT
>JALVCR010000147.1 GCA_027009865.1 Campylobacterales bacterium | reverse complement strand
TTTCTATGAAGAGATTTTGAAAGTTGGAGGAAGCAGAGAGGCTATGGAGTCGTTTTTGAAATTTAAAGGAGAAAAACCTAATATCGACTCTCTTTTGAAAATAAGCGAGATAGAAGAGTAAGGCTTTCCGAAAGGGAGGCCTCCATATTGGTTAACATAATGTATATTCTCTAAAATAAAATTAGAAAGATTTTTATGTTAACCAAAAGCATAAGGAAGGTAAAATTACTCTATAATCTCTTTTATACTGTAAGGCTTTTTATCTTGAGATTCAAAATATGTTCTCATTATAAGCTCGGCTAAAAATCCCGAAGTTATAAGCTGAATTCCGACAAGCAAAAGCAAAACTCCCAAAAGCAAAAGAGGGCGTCCCCCTATGCTGTGCCCTAAAAGCTTTAGTATAACCATATAAATATTTATAAAAAGCCCTATTAAAAATAGAGGTATCCCTATTGTTCCAAAAAGATGCATAGGTTTTTGTCTGTATTTGAGCATAAATATCATAAATAAAAGATCGCTTATAACTTTAAACGTCCGCCCTATTCCATATTTTGAGAAGCCGTGGATTCTTGGATGGTGTCTTACTCTCATTTGAGTTATTTTGGCTCCGTAAATTTTTGCCAAAACGGGAATGAATCTGTGAAGCTCTCCATATAAATCCAAATTTTTGGCAACCTCTCTTTTAAAAACTTTTAATGTGCATCCGTAATCTTTTATATCCACTTTTGTTGTTTTTCTAATAATCCAGTTTGCTATTTTGCTTGGAATTTTTCTTATTAAACTATCTTTTCTATTTTCTCTTATTCCGGCTACCACATCCCAGCCCTCTTTTAATTTCTCCATCATTAAAGGGATATCTCTTGGATCGTTTTGCAAATCCCCGTCCATTAAAGCTACAATCTCTCCCCTGCTTTGATTAATCCCTGCTGAAATTGCAGTAGTCTGTCCATAATTTCTGTTTAAAACGACTATTTTAACTCTATCATATTTATACTTTTTTAAATTCTCCAAAGTCTTATCGCTGCTTCCGTCATCTACTACGATTACTTCATAATCGATATCTTTTAAAGCTTTTTTTATCTCTTCAAAGAGAGGTTTTATATTATCCTCTTCGTTCATAACCGGAATAATCAGTGACAGTTTCATTATCTCCCCTACTCTTTTACCTCAAAATGAAGTTTTAGCCCCTCTTCGCTCATAAAAAATCCGTAAATTACAATTTTTCCTTCATGAATTTTTTGATGGTGATATTTGCATAAAGGAAGCAGATTGTATTTATGGTGGGTTTTAAACCGCCCTACTCTACTCTCTTCTTTTTGTGGCGTTATATGGTGAATGTCTTCTGCCGGATTTTCGCAAAAGGCGCATTTTGAGATATATAAATTTTTATTATATTTGCTTCTCTTTTTTCTCTTTAAAAGCTCTATTTCGCTATAGCTTTTTGTAATATTTTTTCTTATTTTGTAGGCATTTTCTATAAACTCTCTGTCCATATGCAGATATTTTGCAAATTCAAGCCCGTAAAGAGAGTTTCCGCTTCCTATTCTAAGCTTTCTATCATAAATTAGTCTGTCGTTTGCTTCGTCATATTTTACCGAAAGGTGCAAAAAAACAACCTCTTTTAGCTTGCCAATCTCCTCTATCTGGGTTAATTGGTGAAGATGGGTTGCGAAAATGAAAAACGATTTTAGTTTGTGAAGTTTCATAATCGAGCTTGCCACAATCGCCAAAGCCGATTGAGTTTCTGTTCCCTGACTAATCTCATCTCCCAAAATCAAACTGTTTTTTCCGGCTCTATTGAAAATATTTTTAAGTTCAAGCATCTCTATGCTAAAGGTTGAGAGTCCCTTAAAAAGATTATCTTTTGAGATAATTCTTGTAAATATTTTATCTATAATACTCATTCTAAACTCATCTGCGGCTACATAAAATCCAGCCTGGGCCATAATTACCGCAATTCCAAGACTCTTCATCAAAGAGGATTTTCCGCTTGAATTTATTCCATACAGCAAAACTCCCCTAACCTCTTCCCCTTCGCTTGCCTCGATTGTTATATGCTCTTTCTCTTTTGCGTTTTCTTTTTTGCCAAAAAATAGGTCATTTGGAATATAGATACCGTTTTCTTCGTTTGATTCTATAACAGGATGTCTTAAGGCTATGGCTTCTATAAATCCTTCCTCTCTCTTTTCAAAGAGAACAGGTTTTGTATAATTATAAAAATCTGCGCATTTTGCCGAGCTTATGGCAACATCGATAGAGCCTACAAACTCTATCAAAGCTTCAAGCGTAAAAGAGAATCTCTTCTCAATCTCCTCTAAACTCTCTTCATACTTTTCTTTTACCAAATTGATAAGTTTAGTATGGTTTGCTATATATTTGGATGAAATCTCTTCAAAATATTTAGAGGAAATTTTTACACTGTTTTTTAACTTTTTGAATGTGAAATCTTTAAAAAAGTGGTGTCTATTGTCTATCGTTACAAAGCTTTTTAGAAGTTTATCCTCAATTAGGGAGAATCTGCTTTTTGTCAAAGAGATAAAATAGCCCTCCGTTTCCAAAAATCCTAAAGTAGCGTAGGTTTGATTTGGCTCTTTGTTTTCAAAAAGAGAGTCTATAAAATTTGCCACCTCTTGTAGAGATTTTATATAGTTTTTATTCTCTTCATGCAGTCTGTCTATATTTGGAAAGAGACCTTTTTTAAAAAGATTTGAGTTTATCTGATTTTTTGTATATTTTGCACACTCGTCAAGCTCAAAACCGTTGTTTAAAAAAGCTATAACGCTTTTTGTATCTTTTATTAGGCTCTCATCTATCTCAATCTCTCTCTCTTTTGCGATATTGAAAATATTTATAATAGACTCCAAAGAGGTATGAAGATATTTAAGCTCTAAGGGATGAAGCTTTTTTAGTTTCACTCTTCTTAAAATTCTTTCCAAATCGTAAATCTGTTTTAGAAAATTTTCAAAATCCCTATAACAGGAGAGAAGTTTCTCTATTAAAGAGAGCCTTTTGTTTATAACGTTTAT
>JALVCR010000146.1 GCA_027009865.1 Campylobacterales bacterium | reverse complement strand
GCTCTTTTGCTATTTTTATTATTCTTTGAATGTATTTAGCGCTTGGCTCTTTGCCTTCTCTTTCTATGGCTATTTGCCTTAAACCGTAACTTCTTGCAAAATATCCAAAAGATGGATGAAAGACTATAAACTCCCTTTTTTTGATATCCTTTAAAATATTCATAATCTTAACATCCAAAGAGGCTATCTCGCATACAAATTTTTCATAATTTTTAATAAATGTATCTCTGTTTTTAGGATCTATTGAGATTAAAGAGTCCAAAATAACTCTTGCTTGCAAAATCACAAGAGGCGGAGAGAGCCAGATATGAGGATCAAGATTTCCCTTGCCCTTTTCATTCATTGGAAACTTTTTTATTATAGAAGAGGTATCAACTATTTTTATAGAAGGGTTTACACTGATAAATTTATCAAGCCATGCTTTCTCAAAAGGAACTCCTATGGCAAAATATATCTTGGCTTTCTTTAAAGCTTTAAGCTGGCTTGGCTTTACGCTATAAACCGCAGGAGAAGCGCCCGGCGGAACCATTACCGTAACATCGACCAAATCTTTGCCTATCTTGTTTACAAAAAATTTCTGAGGCAGTATGGAAACCGCTACAAAAACTTTAGCCCAAAGCGAAAACACAAAAATAGACAATAGCAAAAATATTCTCATAAAATCTCCGTTTTGCTAAAATGAATTTATATTTTATCATCTTTTTTCACTCTATTTAATATACAAAAAGCACTCTTTGTCCATATATCCAAAATCGCCGCTTTTAATCCAATCATTTTTATAGCTCTTAACCCAAACTTCCCCTACTTCCCCCGCTAAAAGATTTTTTCCTCCTTTCTTTATCATAACGCTCGCTCCCCCTATCGGCTTACCGAAACTATGGCTCTTATACCCTTTTTGAATTTTAAAATAGCGTGTCTCCATCACATCTGGAAGATTTAGGGTTATTAAAATATCGTTATGCTTATACCCTGTGTATAAAATCTTTTTAAATTTTCTTTCAAAAGCCTCTATCAGGGAAGATGGAATCTTCTCAAAAGTAAAAATATATTTAACTTCTGATAGAAATAGAGGATGAATGCTCTCATCCAATACAGCATTTTTTATAAACTCTTTATCTACAAAAAGATATAAAATTCCTTCTCTAACAGCTTTTTTACAGGCTTCTTTATAATTTTTTACATTTTTGCAAATAGATTCATCAAAAAATGGGCTCTTAAAAGAAGATAAAATGCTTTCGTATCTAACAATATTTAAAATATCTAAAACTCTTTTGGTTTCATAAATTTTATTTGGATTTTCACTCCTATAAGCCTCGCAAGAGAGCTCGCTTATTTTGCATCCCAATTTAAAGGCGTCTATCTCTTTTTGATTCTCTCCAAAAACTATTGTTATCTCTCTTTTTAAAAAAATATCTTTATTTAAAGCTCTTGAAAATCTGCTACCCCAAAGCCCTTTTATATAAAAGGGAATAATATCCACATCTTTTAGTCCCTTAAGAGTAAGCTCAAAACCCTTTTTAAAAGTGTTTAAATTGCCGGTATAGCTGATAGTTCCTTCCGGGAAAATACAAACGGCCTCCCTGTTTTTTAAAGCCTCTCTTACAGTCTTTATGGAATCTTTGGCGCTATTTGGGGAAATTGGGATAACTTGAAAAATTTTAAAAATTATTTTATATAAAGGTAGGTTATAGATATCTCTGTTCATAACAAATCTAATGCATCTTTTAAAAGAGAGCTGCAAAATAGCCCAATCTATCCAGCTTATATGATTTCCAAGAAGCAAAACTCCTCTCTCATTTGAGATTGAAGCTTTGTTTATGATTTTTATTTTGTATCTTATTTTAAAGGGTAAAAGTATCAGATAGCATAAAATTTTTTTTAAAATCATAATAAATCTCTTTTTCAAAGCGCATTTTTGATACAATTTTACAAAAAGAAAGTATAAAAAATGGTTATAGAAGAGAGTGTAATATATCTTATTTTGGGAATTTTAACGGGTATTTTAACCACCACTTTGCTATTTTTATACTTAAACAAAAAAAGAACTTATGAAATAGCTCAAAGAGTTAAAGAAATTCTTGAAGAAAAAGATAAAAATATAGAATATATTAAAGAAGAAAATGAAAAATTTCAACAAGAGATAAAAAATATCTCAACTGAGCTTCAAAAAACAAAAATGGAAAACGCAAGGCTTTTGGAGAAAATAAAAAATGAAAAAGAGACGATTGAGAGAATGAAAAGCGAATTTAAAAATCTATCCAATGAAATTTTGGAAAGAGAAAGAGAAAGATTTGAAAAAGAGGGGCTTAAAAATATGGATATGCTAATAAAACCTCTTCAAGAAGAGATAAAAAACTTCTACTATAAAATAGAAGAAGAGTCAAAAGAGAGATTTTCTCTCACAAAAGAGATAGAAAAATTAAGAGATTTAAATTATAAACTCTCAAAAGATGCCGAAAATCTGACAAAAGCCCTAAAAGGAGAGAGCCAAACGCAGGGAGCATGGGGAGAGATGATTCTTCAAAAAATTCTGGAGGCATCGGGACTTAGGGAGGGAATTGAGTATGAGACGCAAGTTAGCGTCAAAAACGAACAAAACAAAAGATTTAGACCCGATGTGGTGGTAAAACTTCCAAAAAATAGATTTGTCATTATAGATTCTAAAGTATCCCTGAAAGCTTATGAAATATATTTTAATTCTCAAGATGAGAACCAAAGAAGAAAAGCTTTAAAAGAGCATATGAGCTCTATCTATTTTCATTTAAAAGAGCTCTCTCAAAAAAGATATGAAAACCTTTTTCCAAACACTTTAGATTTTATTTTGATGTTTATTCCAATAGAGGGAGCGTTTATAACGGCAATTTCAGAAGATAGGGATCTTTTAACGAAAGCTTTAAAAAAGAATATTGTAATAGTCTCTCCATCCACGCTTCTCTCAACTCTAAAAACGATAGAGAATATCTGGAGATATGAATATCAAAATAAAAATGCAAAAGAGATAGCCCAAAAAGCTGGCGATTTATACGATAAATTTGTAAATTTTGTTCAAAGTTTGCAAAATATAGGAAGCAGTCTGCAAAAAGCCACTTTAAGCTATGAAGAGGCTTTAAAAAGATTGTATGAAGGCAGGGGAAGTTTGGTAAAAAAAGCCATAGAGCTTAAAAATATGCCCGGCGTATCCTCTAAAAAAGAGCTTCCAAAAGAGATTTCCGATAGAATTTGAAAGGATCTAAAGTGAAAAGACTCTATCTTATGAGACACGCAAAATCAAGCTGGAAAAATAAAGATTTAGAAGATTATCAAAGACCGCTAAACAAAAGAGGCAAAAGAGATGCATCTTTTATGGGAAAAGTTTTGAAAAAAAGAGGTGTTTTCTTTGATATAATTATCTCAAGCAGCGCCAAAAGAGCCTATCAGAGCGCAAAAAGAGTGGCAAAAGAGATAGGATATGATAAAAAGATTTTAAAGGATAAAAAACTCTATCTAATCAGTTTTGAAGAGTTTTTGGATTATATAAAAAATCTCGACGATAAATACAAAAGCGTTTTGATAATAGGGCATAATCCCGATATTTCAAAACTATTTAGCTATTTAACCGGAAAAGAATCCAAAATGCCCACAGCGGCAGTCGGGGCTTTGAAATTTAAAGGAGATAGATGGAGAGATATAGAAGAGAGGGAAATAGAGGCTCTCTTTTTTGATTATCCTAAGAAATTTCTTACTAAGTAAAGAAGGAAAAGAAAGGTTAAAAATCTTTTCCTTTCTTATTGAGACAGAACGAATAAATTCTCTAAAAAGTATTTTATCAAAATAATATTAAAATTATTATAGAATGTTACTTTAAATCATTGTTTTATTCATATTTGAGTAGAAAAGAGGAAATAATAAAAATGAAAGAGCTTTTCTTAAAGTTATATAAAAAAACTGAAAATATTATAATAAACACAGCTTTTGACAAAAGCGATAGGCCACTTTCTTTTATTGAGTTGCTAAAAGCAAATAAAATATATAATGACAAAATGTCACCGCAAGGACAGATTCCGGGGATAAGATTAAACCTTATAAAAAGCTTTATAATTTTTGTTCTTTTATGGCATATCGTCATTATTCCGGTATTATTGCTTTCCCACGGAATATTAAAAGATGTCGATTGCCATATATCTATTATTTTGGCCGTGCTCTTTACTTTACTATTCTTTGGAACATATTTTGTTTTTAAAGAGTGGCTATATGAAAAAATGCTTTTAAAAAAGATAAAAGAGAACTGGGAACACCATTTTCCACTTTTTGGCTATGAAAAAAATCATGAAATGGTAAGCAGATTATATACTGAAGCTTTGGAAAAAGGAATAGCTAAAAACAAAATGAGGCTTTTTATATTTGACAATCTATCCAAGGCAAAGTAGCTTTACTTCTTTCCGTAAATAAATTCATATATTTTTTTAAAATCAAGAGGTTTTATATCATTATCCAAACCCAGATAGTATGGAATAACTTCTAAAAAAAAGTATCCAAGATAATAAAAAGGATAGAAAATATAGAGTTTGATTTTAAAGCTTTTGGGAGAATCAAATCTTCTTATCCATTTTTTTGCACTCTCTACTTCATGTAAAGCAAGAAGAGTCTCGAAACTGAATATAAATCCTAAAACCAAATAACTTAATAAACACCCATATAAAACAATATATAAAAGATATTCAATCAAAACAATTGCCCCCTTTCTTTACTGGGGGCAATTATAGCAAAAATTACTCCTCTACTGTAACTTCTACCGGATCGCTTTCCCAAAGGCCGTGTTTAGTGCAGTAGCTCATAGCTGTTAATTTTAATTTTTTGCCTGTTGGAACTATGTAAAAATCAACTTCTACCTGACTTTTTGTATTTCCCAAAGTTCCAGGAGTAAAAGTTGCTTGTCCCAAAAGAGTCTCGCCGTTCCAAAGCTGAACGTAGGCGATATAGTGATCAAAATCATCCGGATGGGAATACTCATTTCCTACTTTAACTTTAACTTTAAACTTCTCTCCAGCCTTTGCGCTGCTTTCACAATGAACAAAAGGAGAGTGTCTATCTATATAATCTTTTTTAGCTTCTCTCTCTACAGTATCTATATCTACGTATCTATTTACTTTTGGCATTTAAGCTCCTTTTTTATAATTTCAAACGGTCTTAAAGACCATTTGAAATATTATACCACTAAAATTTTAAATTAGGATAAAATTACTCCTATTTAAATATTTTTCAGCTTATAAAATCCGGCTCGGTTACGTTATGATTTATTCCAAGCTTCTCAGGCTCTATCCCCAAAGCCAAACCTATCATTTGAGGAAGATGAAATATTGGAATATGAACTTCCCTTCCGGCCTCCTTAGAGATATTATGCTGCTGCACGTCAAATCTCAAATGGCAAAGAGGGCATGGCGTAACCACCGCATCGGCATTATTATCGATTGCATCAGTTAGAGCTGAAGCTGAGAGTCTATTTGCTGTTTTTGGAGCTTGAAGCTCAACATGAAAACCGCAACACTTATTTTTATGCTCATAATCTACACTGTTTCCGCCCAAAGCCTCTATAAGCCTATCTATGCTTGTAGGATTGTAAGGATTCTCTCCCCCATTGCTTTTATTTTGAAGCTCGCTTGGCCTTATATTGTGGCATCCGTAAAAAGCAGCCCAATTCAATCCTTTAAGAGGCTTTTTAACTTTTTTTGCTATCTCTTCAACTCCCAAATCATCAACAAGAGCATATAGAAAATGCTTAACTTCGCTTGTTCCTTTATACTCCAAGCCAACTTCTCTTAATTTTTCGTTTACCTTCTCTTTTAATTTCTCGTCATGATCAAGTCTCTCTTTTGTCAAAGAGGTATTTAGCTGACAGGTATTGCAAATTGTTACCATAGGAAGATTTAATTTCTCGGCATAACATATATTCCTTGCATTTAAAACCAAAGAGAGAAAATCATCAAAATCTTGAAGATGACTCGCTCCGCAGCAAGTAGCCTCGTCAAGCAACACCAATTCGATATCCAACGCCTCCGCAACAGCAAGAGTAGATTTTAAAAGCTCCGGAGTACTCTCTCTTGCAGTGCATCCGGTATATAAAGCGTATCTTAATTTGCTCATGAAATCTTCCTTTAGAACTTCGTTGTAGATGAAGATTTTATAAGTTTTTTAACTTCATCTAAATTTTTGGATTTAGGCATCTTCCAAGGAGGAACGATTTTGCCCTTTTTAAACATAGCTATGGCTTCCGGCAAATGTTTCAATACTCCGAAATTTCCTTCTGAGTATCTAACAAGCTCTCCTTCGTCCAAAATACCGTGTTTTTTGATTGAGTGTTTAAATCCGACAGCATGCCTTACGGCAACATTGCTCTTAGCAACTCCCTCTTCAAATATTTGATTGTGAAGATGTGTTATTTTGGTTATCGGACTAAGCTCTTTAGGACAAGCCTCGGCGCATTCAAAGCACTTAACGCAATCCCAGACTCCGGGGCCTATTTTATCCACAATCTCAAGTCTCTCTTTCTTATCCTCGTCTCTGACATCCGCTGTAAATCTATAAGCTTTAACAAAAGCGGCAGGCCCTATATACTCCTCGTTAGCTTCTACCACAGGACATGCATAAAAGCAGTTTCCGCACTGAATACAGTAATCGGCGTCCTCTATTTTTTCTGCCTCCTCTGGAGATACGATATTCTCGCTTTTAGGATGCTCATCTACTTGGGCTATTAAGTAAGGTTTTACGCTATTATATTTCTCCCAGAAATTGGATTTGTTTATTACAAAATCTTTATAAGCTCTCTTTTTGTCTTGAGGCTCTAAAACAAGCTCCTCTCCGAAAATCTCGACAAGATCAAAAACTCTCTCTTTGCAAGATAAAACGGGCTTATTGTTTACCTTTATAGCGCAGCTTCCGCAGATTCCGTGTCTGCAACTTCTTCTGTAGCTTAAACTTCCGTCATGCTCCCATTTTATTTTGTTTAAAATATCCAATACAACCTCGTCTTGCGACACCTCAAGCTCAAACTCGTCATAATGAGGGAGATAATCTCTCTCGGCATTAAACCTAAATACTTTAAATTTTAGTCTCTTTTTTGCTATCTCTTCCATAATCGCTCCCTAATATTTTCTCTCTTGAGGTTCAAACCTGCCAAGCGTAACATCGGTATATTCAAGCTTTATATTCCCATCTTCATCCATAAATGCAAGCGTATGTTTGAGGAAATTCTCATCGTCTCTTTTTGGAAAATCCTCTCTGTAGTGAGCTCCCCTGCTCTCTTTTCTTGCAATCGCCCCCTCTACGATAAAAGTGGAGTAATCGAGCATATGCCCAAACTCTATTGCCTCTTGAAGGTCTGTATTGTAAATTTTGGATTTATCGTCTATTCTTATCTTTTTAAATCTCTCTTTAAGCTCTTTTAACTTCTCTCTTTGCTTTTTCAATGTCTCTTCGGTTCTAAATACTCCGGCATTGTTTGTCATGCTCTCTTGAAGCTCTTTTCTAAGCTCGGCTACTCTCTCTGTTCCGTTATTGGTTCTTAATCTATCCATCTCCTCTATCATTCTATCAGCTACGCTCTCATTGATATCGATAAAGGACAATCCCTCTTTTTCAAGATCATCGGCTATTATATTTCCGGTGTGTCTTCCGTAAAAGAGAGCCTCCAAAACAGAATTTGCTCCAAGTCTATTGGCTCCGTGAACACTAACGCAAGCGCACTCTCCCGCTGCATAGAATCCTGGAAGTTTATTTTCGCTATCCTTCATAACTCTGCCGTCTATATCGGTTGGAATTCCTCCCATAGAGTAGTGAGCCGTAGCGGCTATCAAGATAGGTTCTTTTATCATATCCCTTCCAAGGAAAGTTAAAGCCAAATCCCTAAGTTCTGGGAGTCTTTCCATAATCTTTTTCTCTCCAAGATGAGTTAGATCCAAATAGACCGCATCTTTGTTTGGCCCAACGCCCCTTCCTTCCAAAATCTCTTTTGTAATTGACCTGCTAACCAAATCTCTTGGAGCAAGCTCCATCTTTTCTGGAGCATACTTTTTCATAAATCTTTCGCCCTCGGAGTTTAGAAGCTTTCCTCCCTCGCCTCTTGCAGCCTCGCTCATCAAAATTCCTGTTCCTGCAAGTCCGGTAGGGTGAAATTGAACAAACTCCATATCTCTTAAAGGAAGTCCGTGTCTTGCCACAATAGACAAACCGTCTCCCGTATTTGCGTGAGCGTTTGAATTTATTTTAAAAGCTCTTGCATAACCTCCCGTAGCGAATAAAACCGCTTTTGCCTGAAAAATAGTAGGCTCGGAAGATTTTATCTCATAAGCGCAAACTCCGTTTACCACTCCGTCTTTATAGATGATATCGGAGACATACCACTCGTCCAAAAATTCTACGCCTTCTTTATGAGCCTGCTCATAGATTGTCTGAAGAAGCGTAAGCCCGGTTCTATCTTTTGCAAAACAGGCTCTTGGTTTGCTCTGTCCTCCAAAAGGTCTTTGAGCAATTTTGCCCTCCGGCGTTCTGCTAAAAACCGCTCCAAGTCTCTCTATCCATCTGATAGTTTCGGGAGCTTTGGAACACATAAGCTCAACTGCGTCCTGATCGGCTAAATAGTCGCTTCCTTTAACCGTATCAAACATATGAAGCTCTATGCTATCTTCATCGGATAAAGCGGCGTTGATTCCTCCCTGAGCCGCTCCGGAATGGCTTCTTAGAGGATGAAGTTTAGTTAAAACAACTACATTTTTTCCTCTTCTTTTAAGTTCTCTTGCAGCCGCGCAACCGGCCAATCCTGCACCTACTATAACAACGTCGTATTGTTTGATTGGTATGCTCATAAAGCAATTCCTTAAAGTTTGGTATTTTGCCAAATTATATACACCTTATAATTAAAAAATACAAAAAGTAACATTCAAAAAGGAGGATTATTTAAAAATGTTACAAAATTTCCATTTCGTAACACATAAATCAAAGGATAAAGGAAAAAAGAAGTTATTATAAAAAATTATAATTATCTGCTTAGTTTCTCTATATTTTTTGAAAGCAGATAGACTGCCATAGCATAATAAGCGCTATGATTATATCTGGTAATAACATAAAAGTTTTTAAAAGCAAGCCACAATTCGTCAAACTCTTCATTCTCAAGCTTTATTAAAGCAGCTTTAGAATTGCTATCTACACTCTCTCTTGGATAGATGCCAAATCTTTTAAGTTTTCTTAAATCATAAAATTTTGAATACCCTGTTTTAAGTTTATCAAATCTTCTCCCATAATAGCTTGCTCTCACAGCTACTATACCGTCTTTAACCCAGCCGTTTTCTTTTAAATATCTGGCTATGCTTCCTATCGCATCTTTTTCATTCCAAGGATCGCAAAATCCGTCATTATCAAAATCCACTCCAAAAATATTATAACTGCTTGGCATAAACTGTCCAAGTCCTATCGCCCCGGCATATGAGCCTTTTATATTTAAAGGATTAAATCTCGTCTTTTTAGTAAAAACTAAAAACTCCTTAAGTTCTCTTTTAAAAAACCTATTTCTTCTATTTGGTATGAAAGCCAATGTGCTTAGAGTATCTAAAACTTTATATTTTCCGGTATTTTTACCATAATGGCTCTCTATTCCTATAATAGCGGCTATAATATAAGGATTTACTCCATACTTTTCATAAGCTTTCCATAAAACTTTTTTATATTTTTTAACAAATAACGCTCCTGCTCTAACCTTATAGGGAGTTATAAATATTTTTTTATATTTTGGCCAATAATAAACCTTTTTTGAAGATTTTTTGTTAGTAATCTTTTTTGGTCTTGGAGCGTAAATTTGAAGAGCTCTTTGTTGAATAGATACGGTAGAAAATATTTCGTTTAAATAATCTCTGTCAAAGTCATACTTTTCCACAAGCTCTTCTATAAAATTTTCATCTATTTTTAGCCTATTTTCCGAAAAAAGAGAAATACAAAAAAATATTAACAGTAAAACTATTCTTAACTTATTCATCTAAAGCCTTAAATTAAAACTATAGATGAATAATATCAAAAAAAATCTAAAAATAAATTTATTATGAAATTATTTACTTAGTTAATGAAATTTTGAGTTTTTTAATGAAGTAAAACGAAAGTGAGTTTATTTTGTTAATATTTTTTGTAATCTTTTAATATTACTGTGAAGTTCATCTAATTTATCATTACAAATCTCATAAATTATTTCTGCATTAATATCCACATAATGATGGGATATTAAATCTCTCAATCTAATAATTTGACTCCAATACTCTTTAGTAGCTACATTATCTAAAAAACTTTTTTCATGTTTTTCAATATTCTTTAATGCCTCACCTATAGTTTGAATCCTTAAAATAATACTGTCTAATGTCTCGAGTCCTTCATCATCTAATAAAAAATCATCTATTTTCTCAATTTTATTAAAACGTTTTTTGATAATATCTATACTCTCTTCTATAAAATCCAAAAGTTCCAAAAGAGATAATTTATTCATAAATAACTTCTTCCTCTAACCTTTCTTTTAAACCTTTTCTCATCTTTGGATGATAAAAAAATACATCAACCCTTTTTTTTAAATTATTTTCTAAAAAATTCCAAAGAGAACTCATTATATCCACTTTTCTTTCTTTTAATACTACATATAAATCTATATCACTCTCTTGTGTAGCATTTCCTTTAGCATAAGAACCAAATAACCCTATTTTCTCTACTCCAAACTTCTCTTTCAATTCCTTTTTATGTTTCTTAAGAAAAGTCAAAATATATTCTTTTGTCATAATTTCGACTCCTTTCTATCTAAATTATAACAAATTTAAATCAATATTTAACTCTTGCGAGATAAAGGCCGTTTGGAGGGGCTAAGGATGTGGAGAGGATCTCTTTTTTTGAAAGCTGTTTTAAAAGATCGTCTCTATTTAGCTTTTTTTGAGAAATTTTCAATAAAAAATCAACCATCA
>JALVCR010000145.1 GCA_027009865.1 Campylobacterales bacterium | reverse complement strand
GTTTTTTTTGTTTTTCCTGATATCGAATTTCACATTTGAATATACTCTGTTTGAAAATGGCTCAAGCTCTTTATAGGCTTTGTTTAAAATTTCCAAAGCCTCTTGCATCGATTCGGTTTCTATTGTGGTGCCCATCGGGGATAGTTTGTAAGAGACGCCGCTTTTTTTTATCATATCTATTACTTTTGAGACATACTCGCTTACGCTTTCGCCTTTATCTGTCGGAAACATTGCAAATTCCATCAAAACTGACATCTACTCTCCTTTTGTCTTTTTTGCCGCTCTTTTTCTTTTTGTCGGGTCTAAAATCTTTTTTCTAAGTCTTATATTTTTTGGAGTAACCTCCACAAGTTCGTCATCTTCTATCCATTCAAGCGCTTTTTCCAAAGACATCTCTCTTGGAGGGATAAGTTTTATCGCATCATCGCTTCCCGCGGCTCTTACGTTTGTTAGCTGTTTTCCTTTTATCGGATTTACATCTAAGTCGTTTGGTCTGCTGTGCTCTCCTATAATCATTCCCACATAAACTTTATCTTGGGGTTTGATAAACAAAACTCCCCTATCTTGAAGATTAAACAAAGAGTAGGCAAGAGCTGTTCCGTTTTCCATAGAGATTAAAGCGCCGTTTGTTCTATGCTCCACAGAACCGCTTAAGGGTCTAAATTCAAGAAAAGAGTGGTTTAAAACTCCTTCTCCTTTGGTTGCCGTTAGAAATTCACCTCTAAAGCCAATTAGCCCTCTTGCCGGAATTTCAAACTCTATTCTTACCTGATTGTCTCCCGTTTGAGTCATCGATATCATCTCAGCCTTTTTTCTTCCAAGCTTCTCTATCACTGCACCGCTTAGATCTTCTGGAACATCTATTACAAGATGCTCATAAGGCTCCATTTTTACTCCCTCTATCTCTTTTATAATAACTTCCGGACGGCTTATAGAAAATTCAAATCCCTCTCTTCTCATATTTTCAGCCAAAATCGTTATTTGAAGCTCTCCTCTTCCAGATACTTTAAATTTTCCTTCACCGATATTTTCATATTTCATAGCGATATTTGTCTTCATCTCAGCTTCAAGTCTCTCTTGTATTTTGTTTGAAGTTACAAATTTTCCTTCCGTTCCGGCAAGCGGGGAGTCGTTTACCGCAAAAATTACCGAAATGGTAGGCTCTTCTATATGAAGCGGATCAAGAGGCATCGGGTTGTTTGGATCTACTAAGCTATCTCCCACATCCAAAGCCTCAAAGCCCGCTATCGCTACGATATCTCCGGCTTGGGCTTCCTCTATATCGATTCTCTCAAGACCGTGAAAGCCTATTAGTTTGCTGACTTTTGAAATCTCCTTCTCTCCGTCGCTTTTTGCAAGCATTACTGTTTGGTTTCTCTTAACTCTTCCGTTAAAGATTCTTGCAACTCCTATTTTTCCGACAAAATTATCATAATCAAGGGAAAACACCTGAATTTGAAGAGGATTATCGGCGCTTCCGCTTGGAGATGGGACATGCTCTATGATAGTTTTAAAAAGAGGCTCTAAATCTTTATTTTCATCTTCTAAATTAAATTTGGCGTATCCCTCTTTTGCCGCTGCGTAAATTACAGGAAAATCAAGCTGCTCGTCAGTTGCGTCAAAAGCTACGAAAAGATCGAAAATCTCATCTACCACTCTTTCTGGTTCGGCTGCCGGTTTGTCTATCTTGTTTATTACAACTATCGGTTTTAATCCTAAAGAGAGAGCCTTTTTTACAACAAACTTTGTTTGAGGCATAACTCCTTCCTGAGCGTCAACCAAAAGCAAAACGCCGTCCACCATTTTTAAAACTCTCTCTACCTCTCCTCCGAAATCTGCGTGTCCGGGAGTGTCTATGATGTTTATTTTGTAATCTTTATAGGTTATTGCGGTATTTTTTGAAAGAATTGTAATTCCTCTCTCTTTTTCCAAATCGTTGCTGTCCATAACCCTCTCTCCCACTTGCTGGTGGGATTTGAAAGTTCCAGACTGCTTTAAAAGCTCATCCACAAGAGTCGTTTTTCCGTGATCTACGTGCGCTATAACCGCTATGTTTCTAATTTTTTGCATATATTTTCATACCTTCAATTAAAATTTTTATGCGATTTTATCGAAATTTTTGAAAAATAAGAAAAAAGAGGAGAAAGAGGGGAGGTTATTTTATTTTTTGAGGGCTATTATATCTTTTTCTATGGAATTTTCTTGTATTTTATTTTTAATTCCCTCTATCTGATTTAGTCTAATTTGCAAGTCTCCCGCATTTGTAGCGTTATTTAGAGCTTCTTCTTTGCTGATTATCCCTTTTTCGTAAAGATCCAAAAGAGATTGATCAAAAGTTTGAGTTCCGTAAACCTCTTTTCCTTCGGCCAAAGCGTCATTTATCTCATCATCTCTTCCCTCTAAAATCAAAGACTCTATTCTTGCCGTTTTTACCAAAATCTCAACTGCGGCAACCCTTTTGTTATCAACTGTTGGAATCAGTCTTTGAGATAAAATTCCTTGAAGAATCGAACCAAGAGAGAGCCTTATTTTGTTTTGCATTTGAGAGGGAAACATTCCTATAATTCTGCTTATTGTATCTTTTGCGCTTACGGTATGGAGAGTGAAAAATACAAGGTGTCCAGTTTCGGCTGCATGAAGAGCTGTCTCTATAGTTTCTAAATCCCTTGCCTCTCCAACCAAGATTACATCGGGATCCTCTCTTAGAGCCGCTCTAAGGGAGCTTGAGAAATTTATCGCATCCTGTCCTATCGATCTTTGATTTATGATGCTTAGATTATCTTTATATACAAACTCTATGGGATCTTCTATTGTTATTATATGTCTTCTTTGGGTCTGATTTATCTCGTTTATGATAGATGCTAAAGTTGTAGATTTACCGCTTCCGGTAGGTCCCGTTACGATAACTACGCCTCTTTTTAGTTTTGCAAACTCTTTTACCACAGGGGGCAGATTTAACGATTCAATAGATGGTATATTTTTTGGAATAATTCTAAAAACGGCAGAAATTCCATCCATCTGAAAGAACATATTGACTCTAAATCTTATATTTTCG
>JALVCR010000144.1 GCA_027009865.1 Campylobacterales bacterium | reverse complement strand
ATGAATGGGAGCTACCAAAATAGCGTAAACAAAAGCTCCCAAAACAATAGATGGAGCGCTCATCATTATATCGCTTAAATCTCTAATTAAGTTAGCATATTTTGAGTTTTTCCCATATTCGCTAAGATATGTCCCGGCCATCAATCCCAAAGGAATTCCTATCAAAGAGGCCGCGACAACCAGCATAAGCTGGCCTACAAGAGCGTTTCTAAGTCCGCCTTCCCTTCCGGGAGGAGCCATATCAAGCGTAAAGATTTTTAAGCTCATAGCCTCCAAACCGTTTGAAAAGAGAGTCCAAAGAATCCAAAAGAGAAAAACAAGCCCTAAAATGGCCGAAAGAGTAGAGAGCGTTAGAATGATATTGTTTACAATTTTTCTTTTCTTAAGAGTCATTTGGCTCTCCTAATTTTTCTAAAAAAGTAAAATTTCGCAAGAGCGATAACCACAAAACTTATCACAAAAAGTATCAAAGCAAGATAATAAAGAGAAGAGTAATAAAGATCGCTATCGGCTTCTGTAAACTCATTTGCCAAAGTTACCGGAATGCTCGTAGCAGCGTCATAGATATGTTTTGGAATTTTATGAGCGTTGCCCATTACGAAAGTAACGGCCATCGTCTCCCCCACAGCTCTTCCGAGAGCTAAAATCAAAGAGCCTATAATACCGGTTTTAGCGTAAGGAATTACTATATCCTTAATTACATCCCATTTGGTAGCTCCCAAAGCGTAAGCAGATTCTTTTAAAATATCTGGAGTTGTGTTCATAGAATCTCTTGTGATAGCCGCCATAAAGGGCAAAATCATAATTGACAAAACCACTCCGGCAGTTAGTAGTCCAAGGCCGTTTCCCCCAAACCAATCTCTGATAATCGGAGCAAAATAAAAAAGCCCCCACATTCCGTAAATTATGGAAGGAATCGCTGCAAGCATCTCTATAGCTACGCCTACTGGAGTTTTTATCTTTTCAAAAGCTATTTCAGTTAAAAATATGGCAATTCCAATGGCTACGGGAGTTGCCAAAAGCATAGCTATAAAAGTTGATACCACAGAGCCGTAGATAGCTGGCAAACCTCCGAAAATATCCATATTCGGAGCCCATTTTGTATTTGTTAGAAACTTTAATCCAAATTCGTCAATAGCCGGTTTGGCTTCTTGAAACAGAACCCAAAATATGGCCACAAGAACGATTAAAACAAAAGCTGCGGCAATTTTGGCTATATTTTCAAAAAGTAGATCGATACCTTTTTGCATGGAGAGCCTCTGAATTTTTTGTTCAAATTATACTGAAAAAAATATTGTATTTTTCTAAGATAGGTAAACGGAGAGAAAAACTCCCCGCCTTTTTAAAATTATTTGTAAATATTACTCAATTACTTAGAAGGAGCTATATTATTCTCTTTCCAATACTCCCTAACCATCTTTTTGGTATCTTCTGGAAGTGGGATATAGCCAAGTTTCTTAGCTGCTTCATCACCGTTTTTAAAAGCCCAGTTAAAAAATGCTGTAACTTTTTTATTCACATCCGCTTTCTCTCTTGCGAGCAAAATAAAAGTTCCAGCTACTATCGGATAGCTGTTATCTCCGGGTTGAAGAGCCAATACTTGATAAAAATGGTTTTTAGGGCCCCAAGAGGCGTATTTTGCAGCCGCTTTGAAATTCTCTTCAATCGGTTTTACCCATTTTCCGCTTTTTGTCTGAATAACAGCAGATGAAAATTTATTTCTCATCTTATAAGCATACTCTACATATCCTATGCTGTAAGGAGTTTGTTTAATCAGGTTGGAGACTCCCTCGTTTCCTTTTCCTCCCAAACCTACAGGCCAATCAAGAGCTTTTCCGATTCCTACATTATTTTTCCACTCATCGCTTACATTTGCAAGATAGTATGAGAAATTAAAAGTTGTTCCGCTTCCGTCGCTTCTGTGAACTACGACAATCTCTTTGTGAGGAAGTTTAACTTGGGGATTATCCTCTTTAATTTGTTTATCGTCCCAATATTTAATCTTCCCAAGAAAGATATCCGCTACATCTTTATTTTCAAGTTTTAACTCCATATCTTTTACGCCCGGAAGATTATAAACCAAAACGATGCTTCCAATTACTGCTGGAAATTGATATAAACCTTTTCTATCAAGTTTTTTAGGCTTCAAAGGCTTATCACTCGCTCCAAAATCAACGGTTCTTGCGCTAATTTGCTTGATTCCTCCGCCTGAGCCTATGGACTGGTAATTAACCTCGACTCCCGTAGCCTTTTGATACTCATACGCCCAATCAAAATAAACCGGTGCTGGAAAAGATGCTCCCGCTCCGTTTATTCTATCGGCAGCATTTAAGCAGACTCCAAAAACGGCTGCTGAGGTTATGGTTAAAGCTATCTTTTTTATCATTTTTTGACTCCTTTAAATCGTTTTTACAACAAAGATTATAGTAATAAAAAGCTACAGAAAAGTTACGAAGTAAATTTTACACTAAAAATAGACCCCTTGTTTAAAATACTTTGAATTTCAAGCCTAAATCCGTGAAGTTTTATTATATTTGAAACAATAAACAGCCCAAGCCCCAAAGAGTTGCTCCATACATTTTTATCAGATCTATAAAATTTGTTTGTGATATTTTTTATCTCCTCTTCCTTTATGCCTATTCCCTTATCCTTTACGGATATCCCCTCTTTATCCACAAAAACAAAAACTTCATCTTCTGAATATTTTAAAGCGTTTTCAATAAGATTTTTTATAACTATCTCCATTAAAATCTTATCCCCTTTTATAAAAAGGCTTTCTCCTTTTAAAATTATCTCCCTATCTTTAAAACTCTCTTTTAAATCCTCTATTACCTCTTTGACGCTTTCGTAAATATCAAACTCTTTGAAATTTATACTCTGTTTTTTATCCTCAAGTTTTACGGCAAGCCTTAAAGTATCTATCATTTTTACAAGTTTTTTTGCATTTTTGGAAATCTTTTTTAAAAATCTCTCCCTTATCCTCTCATCGATCTCATCTTCTAAAAGAGTTTGAGAATACCCCTCTATTACGGCTATCGGATTTTTAAACTCATGAGAAATAGCTGAGATTATATTCTCTTTCTCCCTGTTGGAAGCTTCAAGTTTTGAGAGATATTTTTCTCTATAATTTTCCTGTTTTGTTAAAATCCTTGAAATTTTGCTCAAAAGCTTGGCAATTTGAGAGAACTCTTTGGAAAAGTTTGAATCTATCTCAAAAACTCTCCTCTTTTTTATAAGACTCTTTAGAAATCTAAGAATTGTTTGAATCTCTCTTTCGATATCCAAACCTATCTTATAAAATATCAAAAAAAGCATAACCGCAAACAAGACTATAACGCCAACCACCCTCAATACCAAATAAAAAAGCGACTCATTAATCTCGTTTAGAGGTTTTGCAAGACGAATATAGATAGTTTCATCCCCTATTTTATACCTTTTTACCACATACAAAAGCTCTTTGTTTAAAGTGTTTGAATGTCTAACGCTATATCCAAATCCCTCAAGCCTTGCTATGACAACTTCAGGCCTGTTTTTATGATTGTCCATATATTTTTTATCTTTATCTGATTCAGCCAAAATATCGCCATCTTCTAAAATGAAAGTTATCCGAAGATTAAGATCTTTTTTGATTTTCAGAGCAAGAGCGTTAAAATCTCTATTCTCTTTAGCAATAAGATAAATTAGCTCTATATCTTTTAAAAGTTCCTCTTTTGTCTTTTGAAGATAGAAATCTCTAATCCAGTAATAAAAAATAGCCGTCATCAAAATAGAGAGAAAAATAAATAGGGATAAACTTTTTCTTATATATATTTGGTGAAGCTTTAGCAAAATATGTAGCCTTCTCCCCTGACTGATTTTATATAACCCTTCTCCCCTTTTGGATCAAGTTTGTCTTTTAATCTCTTAACCCCGACCGTTACGGTTTTATACTGCATATCCCCGCTATCTCTCCAGACTCTCTCTAAAAGATAGTCCCTGCTTAACAAAACGTTTCTGTTTTTTATAAATTCAAGCAGCAAATCTCTCTCAAGCGGAGTTAAATTAAGTTTTCTACCAGACACTGTGAAAGATTTGGTAGAGGAGTTATAGACTATATCTTTATATTTTATTATCTGAGCTTCTTTTTTGCTTCTTTTTATAACCGCTTTAACTCTTGCTTTAAGCTCGTTTAGATTGAAAGGTTTTGTTATATAATCATCCCCTCCTCTTTCAAACCCTTCCAAAATATCATCTTCCCTATCTTTTGCGCTTATATAAATGACAGGCTCCAAATAGCCCTCTTCTCTTAACTCCTTTATAAAAAAAGAGCCCTCTTTGGAAGGGAGATTTCTATCCATCAAAATAAGATCTATTTCATTCTTATCCAAAATATCCCTTACATTTTTTACATCTCTTTTAGCAAAAACCTCATACCCCTCTTTTGATAGAGTAAACTCCAAAAGATCCAGCAAATCCTCTTCATCTTCAACTATCAAAATTCTATAGCTCAAAACCTCCTCCTATACGCTTTCCAAAGATAGAGAATATATCTTTTTTCTCTCGCTTGAGCCTGCTATATTTAGCTGTTTTCTATACTTTGCAACGGTTCTTCTTCCAAGTTTTATCTTTAGCTTCTCCTCTATTATAGCCAAAATCTTGCTATCGCTTAGAGGCTTTCTTTTATCTTCATTTTTTACTATTTCAACAATTAAGTTTTTAACCGAATCATTTGAAATATCATCATCTATTGCGGTAGTAAAGAAACTCTTCAAAGAGACAACGCCTCTGTTGCAGGAGAGATATTTATTGGATATTGCCCTTGAAATGGTAGAAGCGTTATATCCAAGCTCCTTTGCCAAATCTGAAAGCTTCATAGGCTTCTTCTCTCCTCCTGTAAAAAAATCGTATTGATACTCTATAATCATCAAAGCAACCTTATACAAAGTCTCTTTTCTCATAGAAAGCGCGTTTATAAGCCCTTTAGCCTCCTTTATCTTCTCTTTTACAAACTTATCCTCCTTTAAACCTTTGGTATCTATAACCACAGTAGGATAAAAATCCTCATTTAGCCTAACCTCTATTCCGTCTTTTGTAAAATCTATAAAGATATCGGGAATCTTCTCTTTTAAACCCTCATTTTGTATATACTCTATAGCGGGAGGATGTTTTAGCTTTTTTATAATTTCCAAAGCCTTTTTGAAATTCTCATCTTTTTTCAAAGAGTTTATATTTTCAAAGTTATCTATAATCTCGCAAGCCTTTTTATAAACTTCATCTTCCAAATCGAAATCTTCAAGCTGAAATAAAAAAGCTTCCTTAAAATCAACAGCTCCAATACCGGGAGGCTCAAGATGGGCAAATCTTTTTCTGACTCTCTCAATATCTTCCGGTAAAACTTCAAGCTCTTTTGAAATTTTTTTTAAATCTCCTATAAAATAACCCTCTTCATTTAAATTTTCGATTATTTTATAAGCTATCTTTTGAGATTTTGAAGTTGGAAAAAGGGGAGGAGAGATTTGCTCAAACAAAACCTCTTCCAAATTTTTTTCATAAATATTTAATGCCTCTATTTGAGAGTGGACGCTTCTTTTTGTATAGAAACTCTCAATTATTTTTTGATCTCGCTTTTCAAAACCTGAAATGATCTCCAAAAAGGGATTTTCATCTTTATACTTTTTTAAAACATCTTCCAAAGACTGCAAATCGGCCTGTAAAATCGGAAGCCAGCTTCTTAAAGTCTGAGAGAGTTTGGGTTTTTGAGTTTTCGATACCCGAAGTTTCATTCTCAAAGTTTAAAATGCTCTCCAAGATAGTAGGTTCTAACCGCCTTGTTTTCGTAAATTTCGCTTGCCGTCCCGCTTGCAAGAAGCATCCCGTCTTTAATAACGTAGGCTCTATCGCAAATATTTAAAGTCTCTCTTACGTTATGATCGGTTATCAAAACTCCTATTCCAATATTTTTTAAATCTTTGACTATTTTTTGAATATCTTCTACCGCTATCGGGTCAACTCCCGCAAAAGGCTCATCAAGCAGCAAAAATTTGGGAACTATGGCAAGAGCTCTTGCTATCTCGCACCTTCTTCTCTCTCCGCCGCTTAAGTGAATTCCTTTTCTTCTTCTAATAGGCTCAATATTTAAAAGCTGCAAAAGCTCTTCTGTTTTATTTAAAGCCTCTTTTCTATTTTTGGAAGTTACTTCGGCAGCCATCATTATATTATCTTCTACGCTCAAATCCTTAAAAATACTTGATTCTTGAGGAAGATAGCCTATACCTTTTCTAGCCCTTTTATGAAAAGGCAAAGATGAGATATCCTCATCATCTAAATAAATCTCACCGCCTGTTACGTCTATTAGACCGCAAATCATATAAAAAGTGGTAGTTTTGCCAGCACCGTTTGGCCCAAGAAGCCCCACAACCTCGCCGCTATTTACTGACAAAGAGAAGTCTTCAATAATTTTAGTTTTTCTAATAATTTTTTTAAGATGCTCGGCTCTTAAACTATGCATATTTTACCCTGTATAATCTCTTATCGCCTTTTGGCTCTATCTCTATCACAAAATAATCGATTCCATAATCTCTTAAAATCTTCTCAAGCTTTTCATCTCCCCACTCTATAAAGTGATACCCTTCCTCTTCAAGATTTTCCAAAAGCCCCATTGAGATAAATTCTCTTAATCCTTTATTGTAAATATCGTAATGATAAACCTTATCTTTATAAATATTTAAAATAGAGAAAGTGGGAGAAGAGGCGTCCCCTATTCCTAAATTTTTGCAAAAAGCCTTTACAAGCGTAGTTTTTCCGCTTGCCAAATCTCCTCTTAACAGAAAAACTCCATTCTCTTTTGCCAAATATTTAATATAATCGATAAGTTTAAAAAGCTCTTTTTCGCTTAACAAAAACTCCTTTAAAACTCTCATAAACTGTTTGAAACCTCTATAATCTCTTCAAGCTTTTTTAAAGCCCTCTTGGAATCGATAGCGTCGTTTGCCATCTTTATCCCCTCTTTCATATCTTTTGCGACTTTAGCTACTTTCAAAGCCGCCGCAGCGTTTAAGATAACAATATCTCTTTTAGCGCCTTTAACGCTTCCCTCTAAAATTCCTCTCGTAATCTTTGCATTCTCTTTAGCGTCTCCCCCTTTTATAGCTTCAAACGGATACATTGCAAATCCGAAATCTATCGGGTCTATTATCCCTTTTTTAATTTCACCGTTTTCTATTAGATTGTAATAAGTAATATCGCTTATGCTAATTTCATCAAGCCCGTCGTGAGAGCTTACTATCATAGAATCTTTCGTATCCAAAAGAAGCAGGGCTTTTGTTATTTTATCTATATATTTTTGATCAAAAACTCCCAAAAGATATTTTTTTACTCCCGCAGGATTTGTAAGAGGCCCTAAAATATTAAAAATGGTTCTGTGAGGAAGGCTCTTTCTAATTGGCATTATATGTTTCATAGCCGGGTGGTGATTTACGGCAAACATAAAAACAAATCCGCTCTCTTCAAGCATCTTCTCTTGCTTTTTAATAGAAAGATTCAAATTTATCCCCAAAGCCTCAAGCATATCAGCGCTTCCGGCATTGCTTGTTATAGCTCTGTTTCCATGCTTTGCCACATAACATCCAAGAGAGGCCAAAAGAATTGAAACGGTGCTTGAGATATTAAAACTTCCACTTTTATCCCCTCCCGTTCCAACGACATCTATCAGCTTATCTTTTATCTCATCCTTTACATTTAGCTTAATAGAGTGCTCTCTCATTACCTTAGCAGCCGCTGCTATCTCTTCGGCGCTCTCTCCCCTCTCATAAAGCTCTATAAGCAGATTTTTTGCTTCTTCCTCGCTCATCTTGTTTTCAAAAAGTCTTGTAAAAACCTCTATCGCTTCTTGGTAATTCAAGATATCTCCTTTACATATTCGCTTTTTGCGCTTTTAGGAATCGTCTTTGTTTGAGGAATTTTTAAAACCTCATATTTGATAGTTTTATCTAGATATTTTATCTCTATGATATCTCCAACCTTTACCTCTTTTGCAGGTTTTACCGCTGTGCCGTTTATAAAAACAACCTTGCTTTTGCACATATCTTCAGAAATAGAGCGCCTCTTTACGATATTTACCGTATTTAAAAACTTATCTATCCTCATTCGCTCTCCAAAAATTTTATATCAGCCAAAAGTATAATCTCTTTTGATGATTTTTGTCAATAAAAGATATGAAAAGTGTTTATCTATATATAACTATAAGTGTATTAAACCCTAGCAATTTTGTTATAATATTTTAGATTAAAAGATTAGACTTATAAAGAAATAGCATGCTGATTGATGATTTCAAAGTCGTAATAAAAGCAAAAAAAGTTCCCGTAAATATAAATAATAAAGTTGTACAATATATTAAAGATTCTTCACTCCAAAATAGCCATTTATATTGTGAAATATTTTATAAAAACAATTCAATAGCAAAAGGCATTATTTTAGATTTTTATAAAGAATTTGAAATACTGCAAGATTTCAATCAAAATTATTTTACCCACATTTTGACATTTGAGTATAACAATAAAGAATATCAAAAATATACAGTTTTAGGCAATAAACTATATAAAATGAAATATTTCAAAAATCCATCAATAAGTAAAGAAGAAAAAGAACAATTCATAGATGACATCATTTTTTATTTTAATGGCTACATAAAATATCTAAAAAATAACTATAAAAACTTAACTATCACATTTATCCCATCAGCTTCAAATATTCCAAATGAATTAGCAGATAAATTATCCAAAATAAATAAAATTCCTTTAAAAAACATTATCTCAAAAAAAACTTCACAATCAAGTAAAAACATTACAAATATCTCTTTACAAAAATTAAATAAATATGATATAAATTTTAGTAAATTAAACCCAAACGATATTTTTATATTGATAGATGATATTATGGGAACAACAGCATCAATATGTGAGATAATGTTAAAATTATATAATTTTAATAAGAAAATAAATTTTTTCTTTATCCCTGTAAAGGATGTAAAAAGATGAAAAAAGTTTTTATAAGCGGTTCAATATCTATTAAAAAATTACCCTTAGCAGTTCAAAAAAGCATAGAAAAAATTATAAACAATAAGTTTGAAATATTAGTAGGCGATGCAAAAGGAGTAGATTCGTTAGTGCAAGATTTTTGCAACAAAAAACAATATCACAGCGTAATTGTTTATACAATAGGAAAATATCCAAGATATTTAGCTAATACCAATTTTAAAATTAAAAAAGTAGATGTTCCAAAAGAGATAAAAAATATTAGAAAACAACAACAAGAAAAAGATAAACAAATGACTTTTGACAGTCATTACAGTTTAGTTGTCTGGGATGGAAAAAGTAAAGGAAGTTATTCAAATATCATTAGAGCAATTGAAAATAATAAAAAAGTAAAAGTGTATCTAAGTGAGCTTAATGATTTTCTGCCTCAAAAAAAAGTTATAAAAAAAGAGATAGAGTCTATTTTTAGAAAAAATAATGGATATACGACAAGTGAGATATTAACTTATTTACCGGAAGAAATAAAAGATTTTTTTAAAAGACCTCAAGACTTAAATAAATTTTTAGTAATGAAAAATATTCTTAGAAAAGAAAAAACTATCTATCTGCCCACTGACAAATACTCTTCACTCTTTATAATAGAAAAATATAGGGGAAAAACAAAAGGAGTTAAATTTAAAAAAGAGTTTATTGACTGGCTAAAAATAGAATTCAAAGACAATCATCTTCCAAAACAAGCAACACTGTTTTAAAACATCACTCTTATACAAATCCAAAAACTGCCAAAAGCTTTTTAGTTTTTAGTTTGTCAAATTTTTATAAAAAATGGATATAAAATTTGATAAAATTCGACAAATTCTAAAAAAGGCGTGATTATGGGAAAAAAGAGCGTTAAAAAAGTTGTTTTGGCATATTCGGGAGGTCTTGACACAAGCGTTATTTTAAAATGGCTTCAAGAAACTTACGAATGCGAAGTGGTAACATTCACAGCCGATATCGGTCAGGGAGAAGAGGTAGAGCCAGCCAGAGAGAAAGCTTTGAAACTTGGAATAAAACCGGAAAATATCTTTATAGAAGATTTAAAAGAGGAGTTTGTAAGAGATTTCGTATTCCCTATGTTTAGAGCAAATGCAATTTACGAAGGGGAGTATCTTCTTGGAACTTCTATAGCAAGGCCTCTTATAGCAAAAAGACAAGTAGAGATAGCAAAACTTACAAATGCCGATGCAGTAGCGCACGGAGCTACGGGAAAAGGAAACGATCAGGTAAGATTTGAAGTGGGATATTTAGCCCTAAATCCCGATTTAAAAATCATAGCTCCTTGGAGAGAGTGGGATTTAAACTCAAGAGAAAAATTATTAAATTTTGCAAAAGAGCACGATATTCCAATCGAAAAACATGGCAAAAAATCTCCCTACTCTATGGATGCAAACCTGCTTCATATCTCTTATGAGGGAGGAATTTTGGAAGATCCATGGAATGAGCCTGAAGAGGATATGTGGAGATGGACAAATTCTCCGGAAAATGCGCCAAATACACCCGAATATCTGGAAATAGAGTATGAAAAAGGAGACCCGGTAGCCATAAATAACGAAAAAATGTCTCCCGCTAAAATTTTGGAAACTCTAAATGAATACGGCAAAAAACATGCCATAGGAAGAGTGGATATTGTAGAAAACAGATTTGTAGGAATGAAGAGCAGAGGCTGCTATGAAACTCCGGGCGGAACGATAATGTTAAAAGCTCACAGAGCAATAGAGAGCATTACTTTGGATAGAGAAGAGGCGCATTTAAAAGATGAGCTTATGCCAAGATACGCAAAACTTATTTACAACGGATTTTGGTTCTCGCCAGAAAGAGAGATGCTTCAAGCCGCTATCGACAAAACTCAAGAGAATGTAAACGGAACAGTTAGATTAAAACTTTACAAAGGAAATGTAACCGTAGTTGGAAGGAAATCCAAAAACTCTCTTTTCAATCCCGAATACTCCACTTTCGAAGAAGACAGCGTCTATAATCAA
>JALVCR010000143.1 GCA_027009865.1 Campylobacterales bacterium | reverse complement strand
CCATGAATAAAACCAAAAATAAAAGCCAAAATCCACTCTTTTTTTAACTTTAAAACAGGCTTAACATTATTTAAAGCCGTTAAAAACACGCTTAAAGCTATCAAACTCTCTATCAGCCTTTCAGGAGGATTCAATACATTAAATATACTTAAAGAGAGAGTAACAGAGTGGGCTATTGTAAAGGCTGTAACTATTTTCAAAATATCAAAAAAAGAGCTTCTTAAACTCTTATCTATTAAAGTTACGGGCAAAATCAGCATAAGTAAAAATAAAAGATGATCCGCTCCCTCCAAAATATGCCAAATTCCCTCTATAAAAAATTCTTTCACATAATTTTTATCATCAGATATTTTAAGAGTATAAGAGTTTTTTCTAATAGAGAAAATCAAGCTTTTTTGAAAAGAGGGAGAAGTTATTTTCATAACTCCCTCTTGAGTTTTGTCAAAATCGAAAAACAGATTAAATTTTAAATTAAGCTGCTCTTTTTTAGGACACAAGAGATTAAAAGTAATATCTATAACTATCTCATTTTTTACCCTAAAATCTACTTTCCTTAAAGAGCAACTATCAATTTTAATATGTTTTTTTACATAATCTACAATCTCCTCTTCTTTATCTAAGATATCTTTTTTTACAGGATTTTGAATTTTTAGAGGTTTTTCAAGATTAAAAGATACAAATCTAATAAAAAATTTCGAATTATTCAAATCCAAAACCATCTTAGTTATATTCAAAGGATGGCCATAAGAAAAAGTTATAAAACCAATTAGAATAAAAATCAATTTCATAAAATTATTTTATCAAAATAGATTTACACTATATATAAAATTTTATTTGATACAATTACAAAAAAAATAAAAAGGAGCGATATGTCGAATACGAAAATAAACGAGGTTTTGGATAAAGATATGGTGGCAAAAGAGTTGGATAAATTAATTGAGATAAGAAAAGAGTTTTATGAATATTTAGATTCCCATATTCCCAAAAAAAACGGAGTTTTTGATTTTTCCAACAATCCCACACTTAATGCCAAAGATATTTACGAGAGATTTTTTAAACTTGACTATCAAGCCAGAAAATTAAGAGGCTTTCTTGTGAGAACTTATGGTATAAAAGCGGAATAAGTGGCCTATATAGAGATAGACTCATCAAACTATTTTCATAATCTGAATCAAATTGCAAAAAAAACGGGAAGTGTGGATAAAATATTTGCCGTTTTGAAAGATAACGCATACGGCCACGGCCTCTTGGAGATAGCCAGTTTGGCTAAAAAATTTGGAATAAAGAGAGTGGTTGTAAAAAATTTAAAAGAGGCCTTAGCAATAGAAAATATGTTTGAAGAGATTTTAATCTTAAGTGAAATTCCAAAAAAAGAGATTCCAAAAAACATATCCGTTACAATAAACGATATAAATGATTTGAAAATCTTATCTCCAAAAACAAATATCCATCTAAAAATCGATACCGGAATGCACAGAAACGGTATAGAAGCTAAATATCTTAAAAAAGCTCTCTCTCTAATCAAAGAAAAAAGATTAAATCTTTTAGCGGTAATGACCCATTTTAGAAGCGCCGATGAGCTATCAAGCGAACTCTTTTGGCAAAAAAAGGTTTGGGATGAGATAAAAACTCAAGCCAAAAACTTTTGCAAATCTCTTCATCTTCAAACTCCCCTATTTCACTCAAACAACTCAGCAGCTCTGTTTAGATTAAAAACATTTGATGAAGATTTCGCAAGATGCGGAATAGCCACTTACGGATATTTGGAAATGGACTCGATATTTGGAAATTTTAATTTAAAACCCGTATTGAAACTTTGGGCTAACAAGATATCTTCAAGAGATTTAAAAAAAGGGGAAAGAGTGGGATACGGAGGAGTTTTTGAGGCTAAAGAGGATATGAAAATTTCAACTTACGATATAGGATATGGAGACGGTTTTTTTAGAAGCGATGGCAAAAAAGAGCTAAAAACCGCAGACGGCAAAAAGATACTTGGCAGAATCTCTATGGATAATTTTGTATGCGAAGGAGATGAAGAGAAAGTTTTGCTTATTGATAACGCTAAACAAACAGCTAAAGTTTTCAATACTATCTCTTATGAGATAACAACAAAACTATCCCCTTTTATAAAGAGGATAGTTATTTAAAATCTAAATTTTAAAACTCTCTTCTTTTAAAATATGAAACTTTTTAGCCTTCTCATCATTTTCTAAGCCAAGTTTTTTTATAAGCTTTGGATTTACAAGATAGTATCCAAGCACCACTTTGACCTCATCTCCCTTTTGAAGATGAAAATTGTATTTTATACTTCTTTTTTCATTTGCTTTAATGGATGTATTTTTGATTATTTCGGTTGCAAGCCACGGAGGAGTCGGTTTTCCGTCTCTTCCAAGAGCTCTTAGAAAAATTTTGCTTGGCAGTTTTATTACTTTTCCGCCTCTTTTTACGCTAACTTCAAGCTTCATAACTCTTAAAGGATGCAAAGTTAAAGCATGCGAGCTTTTATTGTTTATCGATATCCAAAAATCGTCAATCTCCCTTAAAAGCTCGATATCAACATATTTAGAGAGCATATTTGAGTGAATATGAAGCCCTGGAAATCCATGAAAAGCATGCGTTTTGGTCTCTCTTAGATTGGATACGCTTCCTTTAACTTTTGGCATATGGCAGCTTACGCAGTTTGCCTTGTCAAGTTCATTTTTAATATTGGTAGAGCAAACATTTAAATTAAATTTATTCTTTTTATGGGAGTGGCAGCCTATACAGACATTTCCGTTTTTAAAATTTTTATTGCCTGTATCGATTTTATGAAACGGAGATTTTATATGATCTTGCAAATTTCCAAAATATTTTTTAGGCTCTTTTGAAATAATATTGCTATTTAACATTTTACCATGCTTAATACTCTCAATTCTATGACAGTAAGCGCAAGAGATTCCATCATTTTGGGTTGGATTATTTTTATCTGGAAGATACGCCACCCCTTTTTTAGAAAGCTTGTCAATATCGTTTGCAGCCGGAGTATGACATTTTGCGCATCCATACTTTTTCATCTTTTTGTTTTTGGGATGTTTAGCCCAAACGGCTGCATGAATCTTATCTTTAAAAATAGTTGAATTTGCATGCTGAGCGCTCATAAACTCTTTATAGATAGTCTCATGGCACTTCTTGCATTCACTATTTAAAACAAAACTGTTTGAAGCAAAAGATAACGAAACTGCCGCTATCAGTAAAAAAACTCTTCTCATCTTCTTCCTTTCTATTTTTTGGGAGAAATTATATTTGAAAGCTCTTAATATCAAATAAATTTTATAAAATCTCTAAAAACAACTCCGTCTATCCCATCTTTAGCCGCTTTTACCATTTCATCTTCATTTTCAATCTGTAAAATTATTTTCATATCAAAAAGATACTCTTCGGCAATGTTTTGAGCCTCTTTTGCAAAATCACTCTCTACCAAAGCAAATCTTCCACCCCAAAGATTGCTTATTAAAAGCTGCTTTAAATCATTTACAAAAACTCCAAAAACTATATCGTTTTGCCTGCAATATTCAGCTAAATGAAAATTTTCCTCTTTAAAGGGAAAAACAACAATATCTTTAGGAGAAGTTTTTTTTATATCATCTTCGCTCTTTACAATTACAAATCTCTCAGATTCTACAAGAGGGTGTCCGAAAATTAGCATCATTTAACTCCCGCACACTTTTTGGAACAGTAGTATTTTCCATCTTTTATAATAGCCTCTTTAGAGCTTATAAAAATCCCGCATTTTTCGCATTCTACCATTATTTCGCTATCCTCTTTTTGGCTCTTTTTTCTAGCGCTTTTTTTGGAAGCTTCTTTAACTTTTGAAAAAATGTTATCTTTTTTAAAAAATATTTGATAAACTATATAAAGTATGATTCCAAAAATTATCCATTTAAATATCATAACAGCCTTTCATTAAAAGATATTTTCTTTTTTCTCTTTCGTAAATTCTATAATCAAAATCCTTTAAAAATTTAATCTCTTCTTTAAGTCCCTCCCCCTTATAAAAAAGAAACAAACTATCCTTTTTGCAAAACTTCCTTCCCAAAGAAAGAAGAGTTTTTGTGC
Source organism: Campylobacterales bacterium (assembly GCA_027009865.1). Classification (GTDB taxonomy): domain Bacteria; phylum Campylobacterota; class Campylobacteria; order Campylobacterales; family JAADDG01; genus JAADDG01. Next base: position 7,062 of record JALVCR010000143.1, on the reverse strand, counting down.
TGCTTACAGCTCTTGAAGTTATCAAATCTGCTTTAAAAGGCTCTATCTCTTCGACTCGTTTATTTAAAATTTTAACGTTTTTTAGAGTGCATTCAGATTTTATCAGATACAAAAAAGCGCTTCTTTTTAAAATCGGCTCGCTTAAAAAAATTTCGCTCTCTTTCAAGGCAAAAGATAAAATAAGCCCAGGAAAACCGGCTCCGGTTCCTATATCAAGAATTTTTTTTAAAGGAGGAAGGAATTTAACCGGATAGACGGAATCAAAAATATTCCTCTCTATCTCCTCTTTTGTTTTCAAAGCGGTTATATTATGAGTTTTGGAATAGGAAAGAACTCTCTTTGTAAAAATATCGCAACACTCAAAAAAGCTCTCGTCAACTAAAATTTTAGCCCTCTTAAGTTCTCTTTTTAAACAAAATCCCATAACAAGCCTTACATTTTAGTAAGGCTTATTATATCTTATTTTATCTCGACTTTATTTGATTTGCTTTTTTGAGAGACCCCAAAGTCGTTAAAAGCGCTTATGTAATAGATATATACCCCCTTCTTTAAGCCCTCATCTGTAAACTCGGTGGTATCGGGATCTAAAATAGCTATAACTACTGGATTTTCCCCTTTTTTTCTTCTCTCTAAATAAAATCCTATCTCATTATTGGAATTATCCTGCCATGTAAGCTTTACCTTATCGCCTTTAACAGTTGCGGTAAGAAGAGAAGGGGCTTTTGGAACGCCTTCTCCTTTAATTTCTACCTTATTTGAAGTTACCCATTTAGAAATTCCGTTATCATTTACAGCAACTATTTGATATACATAACTCTCTCCGGCTTTCACATCACTGTCGATATACTCGGTAGTATCTTTATCGACAAAAGCTATAACGGTAATCTCTCCCTCTTTATTTTGTCTGGATATATAAAATCCGTTCTCATTATCGGAATTATCCTTCCATGTAAGTTTCACTCTGTTTGTATCCAAAACTTTGGCTTCAAAATCGCTTGGAGCGTTAGGAGTAGTGCTCTCTTCTTTCCCTATTTCAACGGAGTTTGATAAAACTCTTTTGGAAAATCCAGCACTATTCATAGCTGCAATATCATACTGATAGATACCTTTGCTTACATTTTTATCAATATAACTTGTTGTATTTGCCGGAAGTGTGGCTATCTTTTTAAAAGAACCGTCAGGATTTCTTCTTGTTATCACAAAAGCGGCCTCATTATCGGAATTATCCTTCCAGTTTAAAAGAATGCTGTTATCTGAGTTTACTGTAGCTTTAAAATCGCTTGGAGCGGCCGGAGGCTCTATTTTGGTTATTATTATTTTTTGTGAAGAGACTGGATTTGATTTTCCAAACTCGTTTACCGCCTCAACTTCATACCAATACTCCTCTCCCGGTTTTACTTTATCATCTCTAAAAGAGGTGCTGTTTGCCGGCAAAATCGCAACTATTTTGGTTTCAGCCTTTGAATGTCTGGTAACATAAAATGCATTTTCATTATCGGAATTATCCCTCCATGTCAAAAGAATAAACTTATCTTTCAAAATAGCTTTTAAATCGCTAACGCTAGCTGGAGGATTCCCGCCTTCAGTTAAAATAATATTTGAAACTACCGGTGAAGAGAGCCCAAAATCGGTAGAAACTCTAACTTCATAATAGTATCTGGTATTAGGAGACAATCCAAAATCTTCAAAATCTTCACTATATTTATCAAGCATAGCAACAACCATTTTTTTACCGCTGTCTGCCTCTACTCTTGTTATGTAATACCCTTCTCCCTCTTTAACTTTATCCCAAAAAACATATGCTCTATCCATTCCCAAAGCAAAAGCATAAACATTTTTTGGTTTTAAAACATGAGTATAAATTTTATAAATCTCCAGACCGTCTCTTCCAAAAGCCCCAATAGCCTCATCATAATTAAAATTAACTCCTTTTACAAAAGAAGTTTTTATAAAACCCTCTCTTTTTATATTTGTTAAATCTTTGATACTTACTATATGCATACCTTCACCGTCAATTCCCAAAAGAGCGTAGTTATCTCTTAAATCAAAACTTCTAACCTCTCCGTTTACATTATATGTAGCTTTCAAAATAGGATTTTTTATATCAGATATATCAAAAATTTTAAAACACTTATTACAAGCTGTAAAAAGGAAAGAGTCTTCTATCCTTAAATCATAAACCCTTTTTCCCACAAATATTCTGTTTTCCAAAAACGGCAAAGGGGGATAGGATGCATCGACTATGCTAACGCCTTTATCCCCGTCAGCTACAAAAATATATCCATTTTTTACTCTAAGGTTGTAAGCATATCCTCCACTAAAAAACTCTCCTACTTTAACAGGATTTTCTATATTGGATAGATCAAAAATCTCAAATCCTCCCTTCCCTTCTGCCACATACAAAAAATTATCCTCTACATAGCTTTTTGTTGGAGGAGACTTTAAATCAATAGAAGATACTATTTTATAAGAGTTTGGATTTAATATATCAACTATAAAAGCTTTTTGATTTCTTACACTTATAAAGGCATATCTTCCCTTAAGAAAAATGTCAGAAACTGTTCCGTTTGTATCTATAAAAGAGACAAATCTTATATCATTGGGAGAAGAGATATCGGCTATATGAACCCCAAAAAATTTATCGGCTATATAAGCATATTTCCCTCTAACGGCCATTGCATTTGCATAGAAATTCTCTCCAAGATATCTTGCCTTATATTTTGGTTTTCTAACATCAGATATATCCACACTCTCTATTCCGGCTCCGTCCACACCAAGATAGATAAAATTTTTGGATAATGAGAAGTTTTCTATTTTAGAGAGAGTCTTATAGGTAAATAAAGAGAGGGGATTTAGAGGATTTATAATACTCATAGCTCTAATAGCCCCGCCTTCTAATACAAAGAGTCTATTTCCAACAATCTCTATTTTAGAAAAAGATGTTTTTGTGGGAATAAATTTCTCCTGTTTATCCCAATCTAAAAGCTTGGGATTTGAGACATCCATTATCAAAAGACCATGAGAGCCGTTTGTAATAAAGAGATACTTATCCTTCAAAGCCATATCAGTAGGAGAAGGGGATATGAAAAACTTCTTCTCTATAAATGGATTGGAAGGGTTTGAGATATTTATTACATTTACTCCAAAATTTGAAAGCAAAAACGCAATATTTCCTCTTACAAGAATCTTTTTAGCCTCTCCCCCAATTTTTAAAGAACCGACCTCAAAAAGATAATTATTTGAAGCATCTAAAATTACTAATCCCTTTTTGGAACAGACAAGATAAAGATATCCGTTACTCTCTTTTATATCTTCTATTTGGCATCCGTTTTGTTCATACTCGCTCATCAATTTTAAAGAGAGAGGATCTAAAAGAGAATAAACTTTCAAATCACCGTTTTTAAACCCTACATAAAGCTTACCATACCAACTGTCGATAAAAATGGAAGAGGGCTCATTTTTTGTAGATAGAAAAGAGACTTCTCTTAAATTTAAAGGATCATTTAAAGAGACAACTCCTATACCATTTTTGGAAGCAAGATATAAAAAATCCCCGCTTCTTTGCATATCGATTATATTTCCGCCATAAACTCCAATTTTTTTTAAAGATATGGAACCAAAAAGAAAAACCCCGACAAATAAGAGAAGATAGATAAACTTTCTCATGACATTCCCCACGCTATTTAATTAATTTATTGCCGACTATAAAATCCCCATAACTCCCCATTTTTAAATTAAATTCATCCACACTTAGTTCCTCGCCGTGATAGTAGATAATAGGCTCATAATCCCTTGCAAAAATCTTATTTTTTATAAAATTATTATTTTTTATATTGACATCATTTTTATCAAAAATTTCTATTACACAATTTTTATAGGGCTTATTGAAGATATTTTTGCCACAATTTATAATAAAATTTCTACTTATCGTATTTTTCTCTTTTACCCCATCTTTACCAAAACTAACCAAAGATATGGCAGCTTCATCACATCCTATAAAAATATTATCCGTAATATAGTTCTCTTTTGCAAAAGTTTGAAGCCATATTCCCTGCCCAGACCCGTATCCTTGATCTTTTTTTATTTGAGAATTGAAAATATTGGCAAAATAATTTCTATAAACCGAATTTTTAACTCCTCCAAGCTGATTTCTCGCTCCCAAATTCATAAAAAAATTGGAAAAAAACTTATTTGATACACATTTTTCTCCCCCTATTGTAAACCCATGCATATAGGGGATATCTGCGCCATCTACTCTATTTGAGATAAATTCATTATTTGAAACAGTCCCATTTTGAGCAAAAAGATTTATACCAGAATGCCCCCAATCTTTTATAACAGAGTTTAAAATTTTATTATAAGAAGCTTCTCCTACCAAAAAAACTCCATCTTGAGAGCCTCTTGAAGAGTGGAACCTGTAATTTCTAAACCTAAAACCAGAATCTATCATGCAAGAGTCGATAACATTATAGTCTGAAGAGAGATTTGAATCCAAAGAGTTTGTTATCTCTACTCCAACAAAAGAGCCTTTGCCAATCTTTGAATCAAAAACATTTACAAAACTGCTGCCTCTTATAGCCAAAGCATATTTACCGCCCTCAATTTCCAATGAAGAGATGGTTATATTTTTGGAATCCCTTATACTTAAAACATCAACTTTAGAATTATTTATTCTTAAATATTTCTTTAAAACATTAAAATCAATAAAGCTTCCTCTTATAAATAAATAAAGATAATTATATTTATCTTCAAAATACCATCTGATACTATCTTTGCACTCCTTACATTTAAGCTCTTCAAAAAGCATAAGCTTTAAAAGTTCTCTTCCATTAAGCCAGACCCTAAGAGCGTGTGGATCAAAAAATTGAAACTTTCTAAGTGGTAATTTTATTCTAATCACATAATCTATAAAATCTTTAACTTCTTCAAAATTATCAGATATTTCCCCTCTAATTTTGCTTGATAAAAGCAAAAAATGCTTATGAAAATCTTTGCTTAAATTTTTAAAGCTTGTATCATTTTTATCAAAATTTTTATCTTTAGAATAAAAAATCTCAAAAGATTGATTCTCATCGAAAGGAATAGGTAAAATTAAAGATATTTTAGCTTTTCTGCCTTCTCCATAACTTCCTATAGTTATATGATCTTTGCCATTTAAAACAATAGGGAAGTTAAAAACTTTTCCCCTTTCAAAAAGAAGCTTATCACCTGAGTTTAAATTATTAATTATTTCTGGAATTTCTTTAAAAATAATTTCGTTTTGCTCATTTTTTATAACAATATTATTATCAGCTTTAGTTATTTTATACTCTTTTGAATAAGCAAAAAAGGTAATAAAAATCAGGAAAAATAAAATCTGATTTACTTTCATTTTAATTACTTCTATTTTATTATCAAAAACATAAAAATGCTTGAAAAATTATAGCATAAAATCTTTATAATAAAACAATTTAAAAATGTAATTTTAAAACTTATATCAAAAGAGCAAGAAACTTAAAAACTGATAAGAATTCTTTTTTGAAAAGAATCATCATAGAATATAAAACGGCAACTAAAACCAAAACGGAAAAGAATATCTTTATAGGATATCCTAAAACCAAAAGATTAAATTGGGGCATAGTTTTCATAAGCATTCCAAATACCAAATCAGCTAAAAGTGATAAAGAGACAACGGGAAAAGCTAAAATAAACCCGAAAGCAAACATCTCTTTTACGGCTTTTATAAAATAATTAAATATAAATGTATGAGGATAAAAAACTCCAAGCTTCATATGATAAACAATTTTGGATAAAAAAAGGAGCATATAATGGTGTCCGTCAAAAGCAAGTAGTGTTAAAACTGCCAAAAGAGTTAAAAAATTGGAAACAATAGGACTGTTAACTCCGGTTTGCGGATCCAAAATAGTAGCCATCGAAAATCCCATAACCAAAGATATCTGCTCTCCAGCCAAAGCTACTGCGGCAAAAACTATATTTAAAGCAAGTCCTGCTATAAACCCCAAAGCAAATTCGCTCAAAACAGCCAAAACCAAACTTTCCATATCGATATTTACATATCCCAAAGATACCATTGGAAAAAAAATCACACTAAGATAGAAAGCCAGGGCACTTTTTATAGAAATTGGTATGTTTATATGCGAGAAAAAAGGGAAAAAAGCCAAAAGAGCGCTCATTCTGGAAAACAAAAGCAAAAAGAGTATGGCATTATGTTCGTTTAGTAGCTTTACTATCTCCATTATAAAATAAGAGTTAAAGTTTTATCTTTGAGTCTATAAGCTCTCGTGCACCTTTTTGCAAGCTCTTCATCGTGAGTTACAAGAAACATAGCTGAGTTTTTTTCATATACATATTCAAATAAAACGCTCATTACATCATCTGCAGTTTGTTTATCTAAATTTCCAGTAGGCTCATCTGCAAAAATAATTTTTGGACTTTTTACTAAAACTCTTGCTATTGAAATTCTCTGTTGCTGTCCGCCCGATAGATCTCCCACGTTTTTTTTCAAAGTATTGAAAATTCCAAGCCTTCTTAGAAGATTTTTGTAGATAGGTTTATTGGATATCAAAGATGCTATTTTAATGTTTTCAAAAGAGGTAAAACCTTTGAAAAGATAGTGGGACTGAAAAATAATTCCCATCTCATAACGTCTAATGGATAGAAGCTCATCCTCTTTTAATTTATAAAGATTTTTATCCTTATAAAAAACTTCTCCGCCGTTTGGCTTTAAAAGAGTTGATAAAATATGTAAGATAGTAGATTTTCCGCTTCCGCTTCTTCCAACTATCGCTACCGATTCTCTTTCTCTTAATGATATGGATATGTCATTAAAAAGCTCATAATCAAAAGCGTGAGAGAGATTTTCTGCTCTTAAAAGTGTCATATTTTCTCTTTTAAAAGGCGGAGAAATCCGCCTCTTTTATTTAGCTGCGCTTATTTTAGCTGCGCCGCAACCTCCGAAGCAAAATCGTCCTCTTTCTTTTCCAAACCTTCGCCAAGCTCAAATCTGATATACTCTACGATTTCAATTTCGCCGCCAAGCTCTTTTGCTTTCTCTTTTAAAAC
>JALVCR010000142.1 GCA_027009865.1 Campylobacterales bacterium | reverse complement strand
TATATGGAAAAGTTTTGAAAAAATTACTATTTTTTTGATAATGATAACATTTTTATTAGGAGGGGAGAAAATGCATACCAACAGATTGATAAATGAGCATTCGCCTTATTTAAAACAGCACGCCCATAATCCGGTGGATTGGTATCCTTGGGGCAAAGAGGCTTTTTTGAAAGCAAAAAGAGAGGATAAACCTATATTTTTATCGATAGGCTACAGCACTTGCCACTGGTGCCACGTAATGGAGAGAGAGTCTTTTGAAAATGAGGAAATAGCAAAAATATTAAATGAAAATTTTGTTTCGATAAAAGTTGATAGAGAGGAGATGCCTCAAATTGATAAATATTATCAAGATATATTTTATTTAATGAGAAAAAGAGCCGGGGGATGGCCGCTGAGTATTGTTATGACTCCAGATAAAGGGGTGTTTTATGCTGATACCTATATTCCTCCTACCGATAGATACTCAAGGCCGGGACTTAAGAGAATACTTCTTTATCTTCTTGAAGTTTATAAAAAAGAGAAAAGCGAGGTTTTAAAGAGCGCTGAAAGCATCAGGGCGGCTATGGAGAATTTGCAAAAAGCAAAAGTAAAAGATGAAAAAATAGATAAAGATATAGAAAAACTCTATGTTAAAAGAGTTTTTGAAAATTTTGATAAAAGATATAAAGGAATAGGGAAAGCTCCAAAATTTCCGCATGCTTGCGCTTTGGATACACTGCTTGAAATATATAGAATAAACAAGGATCAATTAGCTTTAAACATCGCTTTGGAAACTTTTGAAGCTATGGCAAAAGGAGGAATTTATGATCAGATAGAGGGAGGTTTTTTTAGATATAGCGTGGATGAGAGATGGATGATTCCGCATTTTGAGAAGATGCTATATACCAATGCTTCTTTGATAGAAGTTTACTCGAAAGCTTATAATATCACCAAAAATCCTCTTTTTGAAAGAGTGGTTAAAGAAAGCATTGCAAATATTTTTGAGAGATTTAGAAAAGAGGGATTGTTTTTTAGTGCGAGCGATGCAGATAGTGATGGGGAAGAGGGGAAATACTTTGTTTTTTTATATGAGGATGCTTTAGAAGATTTAATAGAAGGCGGATTTGATAAAAAGAGGGCAAAAAAGGTTTTAAAATATTTTGGAATTACTCTTATGGGAAATTTTGAGGATTATCAAAGCAATCCGTATATATCTTCAAACGAGAATTTAAGCAAAGAGGAGATAGAGAAGGCAAAAGAGATTTTAAAAAGAAACAGAGCCAAAAAGAGTTATCCTTTTATAGATTATAAGATATTAACTTCATGGAATGCTTTGATGATAAAGGCTCTTTTTGAAGCGGGAAAATATATAGATGAGACATACTCTAAGGAGGCTTTGATCTCTTTGGATGCTTTATTAAAAAATTTGTATAAAGATGAAATTTTATACCATCAGATGGTATTTTCAAAACCTCTTAAAATAAAAGCTCTTTTGGAAGATTACTCCTTTTTAATAAGTGCTTTGATTGAGGCTTATGAGTATAGTTTTAATAAAAATTATCTAAATTTTGCTCTTAAATTTACAAATGAGGCTTTGGAAAAGTTTTATAAAGAAAGATGGTATTTAAGTGATGACGATTTTAAGGCTTTAGCTGCTATGGAAGATAGCTCTTATAGAAGTCCGGCTTCTGTGATGATAGAAAATATTTTTATTTTATCTTCTCTTAAAGAAAATTTAGCCCTTTATGAAAAAGCCAAAGAGATGTTAATCAAAAACGCTTCTTTTATAAACTCCTATCCAAGCGCCTATCCTACGCTTATTAAAGTATATTTAGAAGATAAAATTAAAATTATTACCATAAAATCTTCAAAAGAGAATCTTTTGAAGATAGATAGGCGAAAAATAAAAAGACCTTTTGTATATCTGCTTTGCTCTAATAATAAAAATTATCTTGCCTGCTATGTAGATAGCTGTTTTATATCTGGAAATAGTTTTGAAGAGATAGAGGATAAATTATAAAATTCTCTTTAGAGATGCTTTTCTATCTCCTCTATTGCTTTTTTTGCCGTAAGGGGGATTGCAATGCCGTTTTGAGGAGTATTGAAATCTCTTGGATTTATTCTTATAAGCCTTGCTTCATATTCTATTGCTAACTCCTCTGAAGTTAGACGGATAGTGGGCACCGCTTCTCCCGCTCCTATTTCGATAATTGCCAAATCTTTTTTATCTAATTGATTTAAAAAGTTATAGAGTCTCTCTCTTTGCATTTTTTCTCTTTCAAAAATCCATCCAAAATCTCCAAACATCAAAATATTAGGTCTTGCCACTTTTTTGCAATATGGACACAGTGGAAGAGGATCTAAGGCTTTGAAATTTTCCATATCTATCTCTATTTGTATATCTTTTGCGCTCCATATTTCTTTTGTGCATGGAGTTTGACACTGAAGATAGTGTATTGAACCGTGTATCTCATCTATTTTCTCTTCGTTAAAGAGAGCTTTTTGGAATTGTCCGTCAACATTTGAAGTGATAACAAAATAATCTTTTTTTTGAGATGCTATTGAAAGGAGTTTATAAAATCCTTCATGGGGAGTCGTTTTTCTGTAAAGATTTAATCTATGCCCGTAAAATGCCCATGCTAATTTAGGATCTTTTCTAAACCAATAGGGATTTGCCATCTCCTCAAAAGATACATTAAGCTTTTTTGCAAAAGGGTATGCTCTCCAAAAGCCCTCTTTTCCTCTAAAATCGGGTAGGCCGCTATCTACGCCCATTCCGGCTCCTGCGGTAATTAAAATATAATTTTTCTCTTTTATCTCTTTTGCGGCCTCTTTTATAGCTTTTTCAAGATTCATTTAGCTCCTTTCCTTGTTATTTTATTATTTAATAATATCGTTAATATCATTTAGCGTATATTAATCAAATTTTCAATAAACTTTTTTAATTACAAAAAAGGCGGTAACTTTTTATGGAGCTTGAAAATCTGCCGATTTTTGGCAAAGTTGAAGAGGATGTAATATCGATTTTAAAAAGAAACGGAAGAGTTAGAAATTTTATAAAAAGTTCTTCTCCTATAAACTCTGAAGATACTTTGAAATATTTTTACATAATCTTGGAAGGGCGTCTTAAAATCTCTGAGATTAATTTCGATACATCTAAAGAGCAAACACTAAATATTTTAGTTACGGGCGATATGTTTGATGTTATTCCTCTTTTAGACGGAGAGCCTCATGAGGTATTGACTACCGCTTTGGATAACGGAAGTTTTTTTGAAGTTCCAATTGAAGTGGTAAAAGAACTTCTTTTAAGTAGCAGAGAATTTAATAAAATATTTTTTCCTTATCTTGCAAAAAATATGAGACATCTTGAAAATTTGGCAATTGATCTCTCTCTTTTTGATACTTCTACCCGTCTTATACGTCTTTTGCTTAGAAATCTTGATTTGAAAAATCCTCCCAAATTAAAAATAATAAACGATCTCTCTCATGAAGAGATAGCCAATTTGATAGGGACCGTAAGGCACGTTGTAAACCGTCATATTCAGCAGTTAAAAAGGGACGGTATTTTAGATGTAAAAAGAAAAAGACTTACTGTTAACAATATAAATTCTCTTCTTTCAAAATTGCAACTTAAGTAGCAGACAAATTTTAATAAAAAGACTAAACTTACTTAACAATTTTAATTTTAAGGAGGTTTATATGAAAAAAGTTATACTTTCTACAGTTGTCGCAGCGCTTTTAGCTGGATCTAATCTATTGGCAAGCGAGGCTACCAAAGCTACTTCAAACAAAGCGGTTTCGGAAGCCAAAGCTAAAATAGAAAAAGAGAATAAAGAGGTTAAAATTTTTAAAGAGGCAGTGGATGCCGTTGCTTTGACAAATAAAGTTATAGAGGAATTAAACAATGGCAAAAAAGATGAAGCCGTAAAAACTTTGGAAAAAGCGATAGGAAAACTTGAAGTTGTTATGGCAGCTCCCAATGCTCCAGCTTTAATTCCTATAGATTCAGGGGTAGAGATTTATACTTTTACCGGAAGTTTAAAAGATATTCAAACGGCTCTAATAACTGCTAAAGCTCTTTTAAAAGAGAATAAAGTTCAAGAGGCAAGAAGAATTTTGGATACTTTAAGAAGCGAGATAGTTTTAAAAACTGTAAATCTTCCATTAGCTTCATATCCAAGCGCTTTAAAACTTGCGGCTAAATTTTTACATGAAAATAGAGTTGATGAGGCTAAAAATATTTTAGCTCAAGCTTTAATGACTTTTGTTACGGTAGAGGTGGTAACTCCAATTCCTCTCTTGCAAGCTCAAGCCTTAATAGCAAAAGCTGAAAAATTGGCTAAAGAAAATAAAAAGGATAAAGCTTTAGATAACTTAAAAGTTGCTAAAGAGGATCTAAAAATAGCTGAAGCTTTGGGATATACAAGCGAATCTGACACAACTTATAAAATGCTTGAAGATTCTATAGAAAAGATAGAAAAAGAGATAAAGGGTGAAAATAAACCAGGGAAACTTTTTGAAGAGTTGAAAAATAAACTTGAAGAATTTAAAGAAAAAGCAGTAAAAATTTTCAAAAAATAAGAGTAAAATAAAGGAGAGGATATGGCGGTAGTTGGTTTTCACAGACTTCAAGAGCTCTTTAGAAGAGCTGCCGGACTTGATATAGCAAAAGGGCATGCAAAAGAGATAACAGATATCGTAGAGCAAAAGCTTTACGATCTTCTTGTAGTTGCGCAGGGAAGCGCTAAATATAACGATAGGGATGTTATTTGGGTAAGCGATGTTCCTTTAACTAAGGGAATGCAAAATAGCATTCAAGAGTTTAAGAAATTAGAGCAAGAGGTTGAGCTAAAAGATATTTTAGAAAGACTTGCCACTCATCCTCCTTTATTGGAGCTTGAAGTGGAGCTTGAAAACAAGCTTCCTGAGATTGCCGGAGCTCTTACCATTATTTTAGCCAAAATAATAAAAGAGGTTGAGCCAGAAAACAGAACAGTATCTCATGAAGCAATAGAGAGAGCTCATAAAATTTTGGATTTTACAATGTAGGGTTTTAAAGGATAAAAGATGATTAATTACCCCTATGAAAAAGAGATGCTTGAAAAATTTAGTAAAAATTCCAAGATAGTAGGAATTATTTTCCTTCTTCTTGGAATAGCCGGAATATTTTTCCCAGCTATTATGTCGCTTGCGGCTGCTATTTTTGTTGGATGGCTTTTGCTATTTAGTGGTTTTTTGGCCGCTTTTCACACATATCAAACCGATAAAAAAAATTGGCTGGGATGGCTTAAAGCTTTTGTGTTTTTGGTAACCGGAGGCTTAATTATAGTAAATCCGCTTCCCGGAGTGGCCGCTTTGGGAATTATTTTTGCGGTATATTTTTTGATGGATGCTTTTGGCTCTTTTGCTCTCTCTTTTGAGATGAAGCCTCTTAAAGGATGGTGGGTTGTTTTATTAAATGGAATACTCTCTCTTCTTTTAGCTTTCATTTTTCTAATTGGATGGCCTTTTAGCTCTTTATGGCTTGTAGGATTGTTTGTTGGAATTAGTTTGCTATTTGACGGAGTTGTATTGCTTACTTTAAGCCACTACGCAAAAAAGATGGAGAAAGAGGATAAATAATCTTCTTCTCCTCTCTTTCTTTACTTTTGCTACTTAAGTAGCAGAAAACTTTTATCAACTTCACTAAAATTTCATTAGTAAAAAATAGAAAAATTTATAAAAAAGGAGTATCAATGCTCATAAAAAAAGAGCATGCTTTGGCTTTATACAATATAAAAGCAAATGAAGAAAAAGGGCTTAGCTGTCAAATAAGAGTAGAGAGTGAGAGCTGGCCGTATATTGAGCTTAATTTGTCAAATATGGTAGAGATAGGAAGCAGCAGTATCGAATATAGACTCTCTTATTGGGGAGCCAATCTTTTGGCAAATCTAAAGGAGATGGTTGATAATAAACTTTTAGCGCATCCATCCTCTTGGGATGAGCATTTTAGATGGATAGGAAGCGAAGTTATAGCAATGATAGAGGCTTCTTTGATAAATGACGATTATTGCGGAAGCGAGATAGGGGAGGAGCTGATAAAAAGAGGTTTTGCCTCTAAAGTTAGCGATGCTAAAAGAGGGGAGAGCGTTAAGATAAATAGATTTGCAAAAGCAATTTATGAAATCTATAAAAACTCTCATCCTAAAATTTTGGTAGATAAAAATCTTGCAAATTTTATTCTAACAATCGGAGAGGGGCCGGCTTTAGTTCATATGCTTCCAAAAGGAGGCAGAGAGATAGAGTTGCTTGAATCTCAAAGATTGATATCTTTTAGTATGCCAAAATCTGATGTTTATACTCTAAATCTTTTGGGAAAAGAGGTAAAAGAGACTCTAAATCATTGTGCCATCTCTTTTGATACTATAATAAGCGAAGATTATCTGCACTCTTTGGAAAAGCTTTTGGATTTGGGAGTAGAGTCTTTAAGCGAAGGGGAGAGAGAGACGCTTGAAGCTTTAGCTTTTATAAATGAAAATGGGGAACTCCTTAAAGCCGGAGAACACCTTTTTAATGTATTGCATATTTTAAGAGAAAAAAGGTATAAAAGAGTGAGGACTTTTAATCTTGAGGCTTTGGATGAGGAAATTATAAAAACTATTCCTCAAATTGAAGAGGCTTCAAAATCAAATCCTCAAATAGTTGCAACGGCAGATGAAATAAAGCATTATCTTTTGCAATTGCCGTTAAAAGAGTATAAAGCTTTAAAAGAGCATTACGGAAGAAGATTGAATGAGGCGATGGGGTATCAAAAGAAAGAGGAGCTAAAGAAGAAATTTGCTGAGGCTTTGAGCGTAGAGGAGCTTTTTAAACATTTTTACGAAAAGGGAAACGAGTGGGAAAAGAGACTTATGGATGTGATAGAAGAGTCTCTTATGACTTTGGAGAGTTTCTCTTTGATAGAAGCTGCCTTTAGTGAGAAAAAGGGAAAGATTTACTACTATCTAACCGATAAAGGAAAGGAGGTTTTAAAAGATCTTGAAGAAAAGGGTGTAAGAGAGATATCTGCTCCCGCTGTTAAAGCCATTACAATTTCAAATTCTCAATTTGGAGCTCCAAATATTAAATGGTTTGAAGATGCCAAAGAGGAGCATTTAATAGGCGGAGAGGCTCCTACTAAATCTGGAAAACTATATGCCTCTTTAGCTTATGAGGTTAAAAGAATACCACATATTAGCCGATTTGAGCTTATGATTTTGCATAAAATTCCAAAAAGAGGATATTTTGTAGAGGATATCTATAATGAGTTTGATAAAACTCTAAAAGAGGAGGTAACTTACGGATTAAACAAACTTGAAGCAAGAGGTTTTGTAGATATCCTTCCAAATGACGCTTTGGTTTTAACTGAAGCTGGCGAAAATATCAAACTTGCCTTATCTGGGGTTCCAGAGTCTATGGGAAATCCGATAACTCCGGATATCGTTAGAATTTTAAACGTTTTAAAAGAGATAGGAAATCTATATGTAAAAGAGCAAAAAGTTAGAATTTTGCCAAAAAACATTAAAACGGCAATAAGTATTCTAAAAATGGATAAAGAGAGATTTAACAAAGCTTTGGTTGTTGCAAGAAATGCCAAATATATAGGCAAATCAAGTATTAATGAAGCAGGTATGAGACTTATTAGAGCTTTTGAGCTTGTAAATTTATAAAAAAGGAGGTTTAAAATGGGTTGGAGAGAGGATTTGCAAGAGAAGATAAACGAGATTTTGAAAAATCCAAAAGATGCGGCTAAAAAAATTTCAGAAACAATAGAAGAGGAGTGGGAAGATATCACTAAAAAAATGAAAAAGAGAAGTTTGGAAGATATTTTTGAAGATTTGGTATCAGCTATAAAAAAATCTAATCAAAAGGAGGAGAAAATGGCAATGCCTTTGCTTGGAGAGAAATTTCCCACATTAGAGGTTCAGACAACTCACGGCTCTATGGTGCTTCCAAATGATTTGGAGGGAAAATGGACGGTTCTTTTCAGTCATCCGGCTGATTTTACACCTGTTTGCACTACCGAATTTGTATCTTTTCAAAAACATAAAAAAGAGTTTGATGAGATAAATACTCAGCTTGTAGGATTATCAATAGATCAAGTATTCTCTCATATAAAATGGGTTGAGTGGATAAAAGAGAAGTTAGATGTTGAGATAGAGTTTCCAATTATTGCAGCTACCGATACAATTGCAGCTAAAATCGGAATGATTCATCCAAACAAAGGAACAAATACCGTAAGAGCGGTTTTCATTCTCGATCCAGAAGGAGTTGTCAGAACAATTTTATACTATCCTCAAGAGATAGGAAGAAATATATCAGAGATAGTAAGAGCGGTTAAAGCTCTTCAAAAAAGCGACAGCGAAGGGGTGGCAACTCCTGCAAACTGGCCTGAGAATGAACTTATTAAAGATAGAGTCATCATTCCTCCAGCTACCGACTGCAAAACCGCCAAAGAGAGAGTCAAAGAGTATGAGTGCTTTGACTGGTGGTTTTGCCATAAAGAGAAGTAAGCCTTTTTGGGCTTCTTCTATTCCTCTTTTTCTTCTTTAACCAATTCTTCTAATCTGCATTTTCTTTAAATAATAATCCCCAAAAGTCGATTTTAATGTAGCTTCGCTTTACAATTTGTATATTTTATCGGTTGTAACTGCGATTTAAGTGATTTTTTGATATATTACATAAATAAATTTAACCCGAAAGGATTAGAAATGAATCTGAGTTTAGTCGGAAGACAATTTGAACTTACCGATCCCATCAAAGATTATATAGCTTCTGCTGTAGATTCTTTGAAAAAATACAATCTTGATATTATCTCCACTAAAGTTATCGTATCAGCTGATGAGAGAAACGGAAAAAAAGGTTTTAGCGTAGAGTTTACAATACATTTGCCAAATAAAAATACGGTTGTTATAAAACAAAAAGATAAAGACGTTTATGCCGCTATAGATTTGGCAATAGATAGAGCAAAAAAGGTTTTAAGAAGACATCACGATAAGATAAAAGATAAAAAACATGTAAAACCAGAAGAAGAGAGCGCTCCTTCTGTGGAGAATCTAACAGATGTGGATGAAATTATTCCAATGGAGCTTGATTTATATAAACCTTTGGATATTGAAGAGGCTTTGGAGATTTTAAAAAGCGACAACAGACAGTTTTTGGTATTTGTCGATCTTGACGGAAAGACAAGAGTTCTTTATAAAAGAGGAGACAATAAATACGGTCTTTATTAAATCTCTCGCCCTTAAAAGGGCGAGATTGCCTCTATAAATCTTGCTCCCCACGGTTTTTTGCCAGCTTGGTCTATATCCCCTTCGCTTGCGTAATAGATTTTTGCATCCGCTATATATTTTGAGTCTATTGTATTTCTCTCATCTATATCTTCTCCTCTTATAACTCCGCTTATTTGAATTATCTGTTTGTTTCCGTTTACTAAAAGCTCTCTGCTTCCCTCTATGAAATAGTTTCCGTTTCTTAAAACCTTAATAATTCTTGCGGTTAGAGTAGTTGTAAATTTCTCGTTTCTTAGATTGCTTCCGGAAGCTGAGAAGCTGTTTTGAGAGTTGCTTTGAAACCCCACATTTGCAAACTGATTTAAAGTTTTAGCCACTCCTCCTATTAAACCTCCCCCGTTTGGAGTTAGCACTCCGCCTCCAAGCTGGTCATTGTTGCTTGCTTGAATCTTTTTCTTGCCGCTTGAGGATTGAAAGATTTTTTCATCTATTACCACAGTTACGATATCATTGACTCTCATAGCCTTTCTGTCGGCAAAAAGAGGGCTTTCGCCTTTTCCAAACAAACTTCCCTCGTTATTTATTCTGGCTGTTATTTTTGGCGGAATCTGCTCTACGTAAATTGGAGGTTTCATGGTAATTGTAGGATCCAAAGGGTGGCGCGAACAGCCTGAAATTAGGAAAATTATAAAAAGATATATGAAAATAGAGAGATTTTTTTTCATTTTTTCTCCGTTTAACTGAATTTATATTACAATTACAAGCAAAATAAGTTCCAAAAAGGAGAAGATGTGAGCGCGTTAAAAGATAGACTAAAAAATGATCTAAAAGAGGCTATGAAGAGCAAAGACACCTTCAAAAGAGATGTTGTGAGATTCCTAATGAGCGCTATTAAGCAGGTTGAAGTTGATGAGAGAAGAGAGCTAAGCGATGAAGATATTCAAAGAATTATTCAAAAATCTGTAAAACAAAGAGAGGATGCGGCAGCTCAATATAAAGAGGGAGGAAGAGAGGATCTTTTTGAAAAAGAGATGAAGGAAGCTGAGATTTTAAAAAGCTATCTTCCAAAACAGCTAAGCGATGAGGAGCTTAGAGCAATTATAGAAGAGACAATAAAAGAGGTTGGGGCATCTTCAATGAAAGATATGGGAAAAGTTATGGGAGCCGTTATCAAAAAAACTGTAGGACAAGCCGACGGGAAGAGAATCAACGCTATCGTAAAAGAGCTGCTTTCTTAAATTAAGGTAAAGATTTGTTTGGATTTGATAAAATCGTTTCAATATAAAAATATTAGGAAAAATTATTATGGACGTTAGAGAAGAATTTTTAAAATTTTTTGAAAGCAAAGGGCATAAAATATATCCAAGCGCGCCTCTTGTTCCAGATGACCCGACACTTTTGTTTGTAAATGCTGGAATGGTGCCTTTTAAGAGAATCTTTACAGGGGAGGTTCCTCCTCCAAATCCCCCAAGGGCAACAAGCTGTCAGACATGCATTAGAGCCGGAGGAAAGCATAACGATTTGGAAAATGTCGGATATACAAGAAGGCATCACACCTTTTTTGAGATGCTTGGAAATTTCTCTTTTGGGGACTATTTTAAGAAAGAGGCTATAGATTATGCCTGGGAATTTGTTACAAAAGTTTTAAAGCTTCCAATTGATAGACTTTGGGTTACCGTTCATGAAAGCGATGATGAGGCTTTTGATCTTTGGAAAAGGCATGTAAAAGAGGATAGGATCAAAAGATTTGGGGATAAAGATAACTTTTGGCAAATGGGAGATACAGGCCCTTGCGGCCCTTGCAGCGAGATTTTTTATGATCAGGGAGAGGAGTTTTTCAATTCCAAAGAGGATTATCTTGGAGGGGAAGGCGATCGCTTTTTAGAGATTTGGAATCTTGTTTTTATGCAGTATGAGAGAGATAAAGAGGGCAGGCTGCATCCTCTTCCAAAGCCTTCAATAGATACC
>JALVCR010000141.1 GCA_027009865.1 Campylobacterales bacterium | reverse complement strand
TATGAGAGATTATCTATATCTTTTTTTAATAGCTTTTTTTTACTCTCTTATTTGGGTTTATGATGTTTCAAATATATCTATAAGCTATAAAGAGGCTTTAATATATTTTTGCGATAGTTCATTTTTACACTATCTTGTCAGATTTTCCACCTCTCTTTTTGGAGAAAACGACTACGCTTTACGCCTTCCTTTTTTGCTTTTTCATATAGGGAATATTTTTTTGATATATGAAGTTGGAAAACATTTTGTAAAGAAAAACTCAGATGCTCTTTTTTCAGCTTTTATTTATACGCTTTTACCGGGAGTTGACAGCGGAGCGCTTCTTGTAAACAGCGTAACGATAGTTGTTTTTTTTACTTTGGTTTTTATTCTGTTTTATATAAAAGGTTTTAAATATATTTCTTATTTGGTGCTTTTAGTTTCTGTTTTTATTGATAATTCCTTTTTTATTCTTTATATATCGTTAATACTTTACTCTTTTTATAATAAAGATAAAGTACTTTTTATATTGAATCTTTTTTTGATAATAGTTTTCTTTTTTATTTATGGATTTGAAATTGGAGGCAAACCGAGTGGGTATTTTTTGGATATTTTTGGAGCTTACGCTTTGATTTTTTCTCCTTTTTTGTTTTTATACTTTTTTTATGCCTTGTATCGTATATTGATAAAAGAGAAAAAAGATATTTTATGGTTTATATCTTTTACTGCTTTAATTTTGTCCTTGCTGTTTTCTTTTAGACAAAGAATTCATATTGAAGATTATGCGGCTTTCGTGGTTATAGGAACTCCTTTGATGATTAGAGTCTTTTTTGCAAGTTATAGGATAAGATTAAAAGAGTTTAGAAAAGTGCACAAAGCCGCTTTTGTTTTTGTGCTCTCTTTTTTAATTTTAAATTTTCTTATTTTGCATTTTAATAAATTTATCTTTTTATTTTTAAAAAATCCTTCTGAACATTTTGCCAAAAAATTCTATTTTGCAAAGGAGCTTTCAGACTCTTTAAAAAAAATAGGAATATACCAAATAAATTGTGAAGATGAGCAGCTTTGTTTAAGACTTAAATTTTATGGTATAAAAGAGGGAGGAAAATTTTTAATATCTTCAAAAAAACCTACATCAAAAAATTTTAAAAAAGTTTCGATTCGTTACATAAATAGAGATGTAAAAAACTACTATGTTTCAAAAATTAACACATAAATAAAAAATTACTCTAAAAAACTTTCAATAAATATATACATTATATAAAATTAAATAGAATATTCGTAAATTTTATTTATAAGGGGTAGCTATGGCTCAAAGAGCAATACGCGAATATGACGGCAAGAAGCTTTTTGCCCAAAATTGGGATAAATATTTTGCACCACTTAAATATCCTTTTGAATCTGTTTTGGTAACCAGTGGTGAGGAGCTTAAGAGTAAGGCAAATGAAGCAGGTTTTGAGTGGCTTAAAGAAAAAGCTCTTGTAGCAAAACCTGATATGCTTTTTGGAAAAAGAGGAAAAAACGGCCTTGTTTTATTTAAAGTTGAAAAGCCTGGCGATGTAACGCTTGAAGATGCGGCTAAATGGATTGATGAGAAAAGAAGTAGCGAAACTACACTTTTAAGCGGTCAAAAAGGTCTATTAACCCATTTTATTGTTGAACCATTTACACCACATACAGAAGATGAAGAGTATTATGTAGCAGCAACTACTTTAGATGAAGATAATGATGTTTTATATATGAGTGCGCATGGTGGAATGGAGGTAGAAGAGAATTGGGATAAAGTAGTTGAGGTAAAAATCCCAATTAATGCAAGCGATGAAGAGATTGAAAAAATTATTAAAGATAATATCCCTTCAGATATTCCAGAAGATAAAAAAGAAACTTACGCTAATTTTGCAGTAAACTTTTATAAATTCTTTAGAGATTTAAATTTTGCTTATCTTGAAATTAATCCAGTTGTAATTGTTGGTGATAATGTATATCTTTTGGATTTAGTTGCAAGACTTGATGATACAGCTGGATTTTTAATGAAGGATAAGTGGGGTGATATTGAATTCCCAACAGCATTTGGAATGCCAGAAAAATCTCCAGAAGAGCAAGCAATTGCAGAAGCTGATGCAAAAAGTGGCGCTTCACTCAAATTAACAGTGCTTAATCCAAAAGGAAGAATTTGGACACTTGTAGCAGGTGGTGGAGCAAGTGTTGTTTATGCCGATACTATTGCAGATTTAGCTGGAGGCGTAGAAGATTTAGCAAATTATGGTGAGTATTCTGGTGGACCAACGACAGATGAGACAAGATTTTATACAGAAACTGTGCTTGATTTAATGACAAGAGAAAAAGATGCTCAAGATAGAGACAAACTCTTAATTATTGGCGGGGCTATTGCAAACTTTACCGATGTTGCAAAAACATTTACCGGAATTATTCAAGCATTTGAAAAGTATGCTGATAAAATGAAAGATGTTGGTGTAAGAATTTATGTAAGACGCGGTGGTCCAAACTATGAAAAAGGTTTAAAAGATATTAAAGAGGCAGCTGAAAAACTTGAGCTTCCAATTAAAGTATTTGGGCCAGAAACTCATATAACAGATATTGTTCGTATGGCATTAGAAGACGATAAAGCAAAAGCGTAAGGAGAATTTAATGGGACTATTTACAAGAGATACACAGGCAATTTTTTGGAATAACAATAGAAACGCCATTCAAAGAATGCTTGATTACGATTATGTAATTCAAAGAGACAAACCATCAGTTGCAGCTATTGTTGCGCCAACAAGCTCAAACAAATTTGATAAATTTTTCTTTGGCCCAGAAGAAGTAATTATTCCAATTTACAGAAGCACAAAAGAAGCTGTTAAAAATCATCCAAATGCTGATGTGCTTTTGAACTTTGCATCATTTAGAACTGCATATGATGTAACAATGGATGCTTTAGAGCTTAATCAATTTAAAACAATTATGATTACAGCTGAAGGTATTCCAGAGCGTCTTGCAAGAATTATGAATAAAACAGCACGCGAAAAAGGTGTGCTTATTATTGGACCAGCAACTGTTGGGGCAATTACTCCAGGTGCCTTTAAAGTAGCAAATATTGGTGGTACAATTGAAAATATTGTAAAAAGTAAACTTCACAGACCA
>JALVCR010000140.1 GCA_027009865.1 Campylobacterales bacterium | reverse complement strand
GCTTGATTATCTTAACATTTGGAAACTGATTTTTAAACTCTAAGATATTTTTGACATTTGCTCCTCTCCAGCCGTAAATGCTTTGATCATCGTCTCCCACTACGCAGAGGTTGTTTTGGGGAGCGGCTATGGTTTTTAATATTTTATATTGGAGTTCATTTGTATCTTGATATTCATCTACCATTATAAATTGGTATCTTTGGGATATCTCCTCTTTTATATCTTCGTTTTCGGATAAAATTTTATATGTCAAAGAGAGCAGATCGTCAAAGTCCACAAGGTTGTTTTCTATCGTATATTCTTCATATTTTTGGTAAATTTGGGCTATCTTTTTATAAAGGGGCTGTTGTGCTCTTTTAATCGCCTCTTTTGGAGTTATTAGAGAGTTTTTATATTTTGAAATTTCGCTTGCTATTGTGGAAGTTGGCAAATCGTCGTTAATATTTTTTAAGATACGCTTTTTATCGTTTGTATCTATAATTACAAAAGAGTTTTTCCTTCCAAGCCTTTGGATATAAAATTTTAAAAACAGAAGTCCAAATTTATGAAAGGTGCAAAGAAGGGGAGGGTAGAGAGCCTTTTCTATCATGGCCAAAGCTCTGTTTCTCATCTCCAAAGCCGCTTTGTTTGTAAATGTTAAAGTTAAAGTATTTGAAGGAGGTATACCGTTTTTTATAAGATATGCAAGTCTTGTTGTTATTGTTTTGGTTTTGCCGCTTCCGGCTCCCGCTAATATCAAAAGAGGGCCGTCTATGTGAGTTACGGCTTCTCTTTGAGCTTCATTTAAATCTTTTAATATTTTATCCATTTTTTCTGTCTGCCTTGTCAAGTATTAATATATTTTACTAAAAAAATTATTAAATTTTTATAGTGCGGTTTTTAAAAAGCATAAAATAATCATATAAAGCAAAAAAATTTTTTATTTTATAAATAAGGAAAATAAATAATATTGCATTTATTATTAAAATTAGTTATAATTTGATAAAACAAAAGGAGGCAGGAGATACCATGATTAAGAATTTTTCACGTATAGAAACATTTTTGACGGTAGTAAAGGGTAAGAGTTTTTCTAAGGCTTCAAAAAAGTTAGGTATCTCCCAGCCTGCTGTAACGCAGCAGATAAAGCTTTTGGAAGATTATGTAGGCACTAAGCTTGTGGAGAGAAAGAAAAACGGTATAGTTTTGACAAAGGCCGGAGAGGAGTTTTACAGAGTCTGTTTGAAGCTTGAAAGATGCATGTTAAACGCCGAAAAAGAGATTATAAAAATAATGAATAAACAGTTAACTTTCATAATCGGCGCTTCTTATATGATAGGAAACTATCTTGTTCCAGAATTTCTAAACGATTTAAAAAAGGCTATTCATAACGAGGTTTTGATTAAAGTTGATTTAACAGAGAAGGTTTTAAATGAGGTATTGGACAAAAAGGCTGATTTGGCATTGATAGAATCGCCGGTATTTTTGGAAGGGCTGATTTACAGAGAGTGGATGGAGGATGAGCTTGTGCTCTTTAGCAACTCTCCTCTTCCAAAATATGTAAAAAAAGATGATCTTTATAAATTTAATTGGATATGCAGGGAAGAGGAGTCTCACACAAGAAAGCTTGTAGCGGAGGCTTTTGAGGAGGCTGGAATAGAGTGCAAATCTTTTAATATAGTAAGTGTTGTTACCAATCCTACGGTAGTTAAACAGACTATTTTAAAAGCCGATAAAAGCGGCACTCCCACAGTTTCCATAATTTCAAAATATGTAATAGCCGATGAGGTTGAAAACGGAACTTTGTATATGGCAAGAATTAAAAATATGAAATTTATAAGAAAACTTTATATAGCTTATTTAAAAGAGAAAAAATATGATGCCTTTACGGACAATGTAATTCAATATCTCATGAGCAAGAGGAAAATTCCTCTGCATTCTCATATGCATAAAGGATAGACTATTTTTTCCTCTTTTTTAGAAGTTTTTGATTTTCGGGATTGGAAGTGAATATCTGCATGGATTTCTCCACTCCCTTATCTTCCTCTTCCTCCTCTTCGTCTTCCGTGATATAGGAGAGGTTTACAAATATCGGATTTTCTTCTACTAAGATTTGAAGAATGCTTTGTATTGGAATCGTTACGACGCTTCCTATATTCTCTTCTCCAAAACCAGCTTCAAAATAGAGATTTTTTTCATCTATTTTGGCCGATTCGTATGTATAGCCTACTAAAGTAAATAAAATTACCTGCTGAAAAGTATCAGTGATATGTTTTGGGAGAGGAGGATTGAATTTTACATTTTTGGTATCTGCCAATACTGAGAAATGGTAATTGTTATCAAATAAAAAACTCATAATCTCAACGGCATGTCTTTTCATCATTGACGAAAATTTTTTATTTGTCAGAACTTCATATAACATATTTAATATCCTCTCTCTATTTTAAAATTATTAATTATCTTAAAACCTATTAATGCGTTCATTACAGCAATTTTTTCCATAAATTTTATCTCCTCAATATATATATCTCTTGCTAAAATTTTCTTTTTCTCAAGTAGTCTTGCTCTTGTTGTGCCTTTTAAAAGAGGACTTTTTGGAGTTATCCACCTTCTTGAATCAAAAAAGGCGATATTTGCTATGGATGTATCGGTAATTTTTCCATTCCTTACGATTATAATCTCATCACAGCTTCCTCTTTGTAAAAAAAGTTCATCTATTTCTTCTCTATTTAGAAATTTGTAATTATATTCGATATCGCTTTTAATTAATTTAAAACTTTCTATCTTTCTTGGATAATATTCATAAAAAGAGATATCCTCTATTTTATCTGAATAGATTATTTTGCATCTATAAAAATCTCTTGAAGGGGGAGTTATCAGTTTTTGCAGATTAAAAGACCTTTTCTTGTTGAATATTCTTTTTATGCTCTTTTGCATTCTTATTTGATGATATTTTAAATTATAAGCTTTTTTATCAAATACTTTTATTGTTTCAAATAAAAGGGACATATATCTTATCCTGAAGCTCCTGATATTCGCTAAGAAGGTCGCTATCTATTGTTATTCCGCCTCCGCTTTTATAGAAGAGTTCATCTTCTATCTTTTCTATAAATCTTATCATCACCGCGCTTTTTAGGGATTTTTTTGCATATACTCCAAAAATTC
>JALVCR010000139.1 GCA_027009865.1 Campylobacterales bacterium | reverse complement strand
AAGTTTAAAGAATTGTTATAAATCCCATAATAAAACATAGAAAAAATTTAGATATTATAGGCAATTAAATTTATTATACAAAGGATTCTAATGGAGAAAATTTTAAACTGCATAGACTCATATATAAAAGATCTCGAAAAAGAGATAATGAAAATCGTATCCGATCAATCGATTCCGCTTACCAAAAAAAATCAGTTGATGGAGCCGATAGCGGATCAAAAAAAAGTATTAACCATTACAAAAGAGCAGCTTTTAATTATAAAAAATAAAAAATATGAAGCAAGATGCAAAATGTCCGATCTAAGATACAAACAATAGGAAGGATGAAAATGACACATTTTGACATGATAAAAGAGATTTTATATCTTCAGCAAAAATTAAATGATGCTACAAACGGAGAAGGCTGGGAGAGAGGATATAACAAATTTGGAAGAATTATAAATTGGAGAAGATGTATCTATATGGAGTGCGCGGAGCTAATAGATAGTTTTAACTGGAAACACTGGAAAGATATAAACTCAAAAGAGCCCGACTGGGATAATGTAAAGATAGAGATAGTGGATATCTGGCACTTTATAGCAAGCCTTGGACTTGAATATTATAAAAATCACCATTTGGGAAGCATAGATGATTTGGCTCTCTTTATAGCAGAATCAAAATATTTTCCTCTTTTTTGCCAAGAACCATACTCAATAGAGAATAAAAACCACTTAGCCCAAATGGAAATTATAAATTATGCCGAACAGTTGATGATAGATGCTCTAAATAGAGACGGGAAATCTTTTTATAAACTTCTTGACGATGCAATAATACTCTCTTTGCATTGCGGAGTAAATATAGAGATTTTATATAAATTTTATGTAGCTAAAAATGTTTTAAATCAATTTAGACAAGATCACGGTTATAAAGAGGGAACCTATCAAAAAGTTATAAACGGAGTTGAAGATAACACTTTGATGTTAAATATTATAGATACAAAAGGGGCAATGACTCCCGATGAATTATATAAAGAGCTTGAAAATGCCTACAAAAAAAGATAGCTTTAAAAATCTTACAAAAATTTTCAAAATATCTATTCAAGATTTTCTATCTTCTCCCTTTTTGGGAATGACTTTTTTGCCTTTTATTTTAACGACAATGATTCTTTTTGCTATATTTTTATATTTTGGGGGAGAATTTTTTCATTTCTTAATAAATGCAAGTGGAGAAGATTTCTCCTCTTTTATAGATCCAAACAAGCACCCCTGGATAACTTATATTTTAACTTTTTCATTTGTCAAGTGGATAGCGGTTACATTTTTTTATCTAATAGGGGGAGCTTTTGTAATACTTTTATCGGTTATTTTAGCAACAATAATCATAGGATTTTTTACTCCAAAAATTGTAAAAATCATAAGAGAGAGGCATTATCCCGATATAAAATTAAAAGAAGCCTTTTCAATAATTGATACTTTGATGCAATATCTAAAAATATTTATAGCTTTTATAGGAATTTCTCTACTCTGCATCCCTTTGCTTCTATTTCCGGGAGTAAATTTATTAATTTTCAATATCCCTTTTTACTATCTTTTTCACAATTTACTAATTTTAGATATTATCTCCACAATAAATGATAAAGAAGAATATAAAATAATCAAAAAAGAGGCGCGAGGGGAATTATATTTTACTACTATGATTTTCTATCTTCTATCTCTCATACCTTTTGTAGGTATGATATTGACAGTATTTTTCGTAATCACCCTATCTCATATAATTTTTATAAAAACAAGAGAAATAAGAAAATAGATAGCCTATTTTTTAGGCTCTTCTTTCTCTTCAAACGCTCCTTTGGAGATAAGTTTCTTATATCTAAGAGCAAGTCTCTCTTCATCGCTCATTTTATCAAGCTCTTCTAAAGCGTTTAGAAAATACTCTTTTAACGCTTTCACAGCTCCCGCTTTATCTCTGTGAGCTCCGACAATCGGCTCATCAATTACATCATCTATCAAACCAAGCTCTTTTAAATCTTCGGGAGTTATTTTCATAGCTTTAGTGGCGCTTTCAACTTTTGAAGGATCATTCCACAAAATAGCCGCGCACCCTTCGGGAGAGATAACACTAAAAACTGAATATCGCATCATAGCAAGTTTATCCCCTACACCGATAGCCAAAGCTCCTCCGCTTCCGCCCTCTCCTATTACAACTGAAACAATTTTACTTTTAAGAGAGCTTAATTCAAAAAGATTCCTTGCGATAGCTTCGCTTTGCCCTCTCTCTTCTGCTCCGATTCCGGGATAGGCTCCGGGAGTATCTATCAAAAACAGAATAGGAAGATTAAATTTTTCGGCTATTTTAGCAACCCTTAAAGCCTTTCTGTAACCTTCCGGATGAGGCATACCGAAATTTCTTTTTATTTTATTCTTAGTGCCTCTTCCTTTTTGCTCTCCTATTACCACTACTTTTCTATCTTCTATATATCCCATATAGCACACAATTGCCGGATCATCTCTAAAGGTTCTATCTCCGTGAAGCTCGTGGTAATCTCTCATCATCATTCTTATATAATCAAGAGCATAGGCTCTATCTGGATGACGGGCTAATTGAAGTTTTTGATAGTCCGAGAGATTTTTATATGTTTTTGCTATCTCTTTTTCTAAATTTTTCTCCAAAATCTCTACGGCATCTATATCGCCTTTTATTTTGGCGTTTTTTATATCTTCGTCTATTTGCTGAATGCCTTTTTCAAAATCCAAATATATAGCCATCTATCGCCTTAACTAAATCTTTTTAAAGACCAAACATCCATTAGTTCCCCCGAAACCAAAAGAGTTGCTCATTACAACCTCCAAATCAGCTTTTCTTGCCACATTTGGAACATAATCCAAATCACACTCTGGATCTGGAGTTTCATAATTGATTGTCGGAGGAATAATTCCATCTCTCATAGCCATCAGACAAATAACCGCTTCATTGGCTCCGGCTGCTCCAAGACAGTGTCCTATCTGGCCTTTTGTAGAGCTAACCGGCGGAGTATTCTCCCTGCCTCCAAAAAGCTTCTTGATAGCCATCGTCTCATAAAGATCGTTATATTTAGTGCTTGTTCCGTGAGCATTTATATAATCTACTTTATTAACTTTTGCCATATTCAAAGCCGCTCTCATAGCCCTATACGCGCCTTCT
>JALVCR010000138.1 GCA_027009865.1 Campylobacterales bacterium | reverse complement strand
AAAGATATGATAAATATATCTTGCAAACATATCGGTTTCTATATTTACTCTTCTTCCCGCAAAATATGAATTAAACAGAGTCTTTTGCATTGTATGGGGAATTATAGTAAGCCTAAAAGAGCTTTCAAAAACATCATTTACCGTAAGGCTTACTCCATCCACCGCTATGCTTCCTTTTTCAACAACATATTTCATATACTCTTTTGACAAGGAGATATAAAAATCAAACGCTCTATCTTTTTTTTCAATTTTCTCTATAATTCCGATAGTATCGATATGCCCTTGAACAATATGCCCTTCAACTCTGTCATTTAACTTCATAGCCGGCTCCATATGAACCAGCCCTTTTAAATTCTCTATCGCTATTTTATCCATCGTCTCAAAAGACAATTCCACAGTAAATTCGCCCTTTTTAACCTCAACTACGGTAAGGCACGCCCCGTTTACGGCAATGCTGTCTCCGATTTTCGGGGTATATGAAGATTTTAAGGATAAAAAGTTGTTTTTAAAACTTTTAACTTCGGCAAACTCTCTTATCAAACCGGTAAACAAAACAGTATCCTTTTTTAGGAAGATAAGATAAATTATATCAAATTTGATATAATAGCGAAAAAATCGCGCTTAAAAAGGATTTTAGAGAGTGAAATACGACATTATCGTAATAGGCGGCGGGCATGCCGGAATAGAGGCTGCTTTGACTGCTGCAAGAATGGGAGAGAAGACTCTTCTTTTAACAATGCTTGTAGAGCAGATAGGAGCCGCAAGCTGCAATCCCGCCATAGGAGGATTGGCAAAAGGGCATCTTGTAAAAGAGATAGACGCTCTTGGCGGACAGATGGGAATTACAACCGATAAAACGGGAATCCAGTTTAGAATCCTAAACGCTTCAAAAGGACCCGCTGTTAGAGGAAGCAGAGCCCAAATAGATATGGACAGATACAGAATTTTTATGAGAACTGTTTGCCTAAACACTCCAAATCTCTTTATAAAACAGGAGACCGCAGACGAGATTATCGTAAAAAACAGCGAAGTTCAAGGAGTTATTACAAATCTAAAAAACAGATACCACGCCAAAAAAGTAATAGTAACAACCGGAACATTTCTAAAGGGAAAAATCCATATAGGAGACTTTATTCAAAGCGCGGGAAGAGCGGGAGAGTTTCCATCAACCAAATTAAGCGATTCCCTAAACAGTTTAGGTCTTAAAATGGGAAGACTCAAAACCGGCACATGTCCAAGAATCGATGCAAAAAGCATAGATTTCTCAAAAATGGAGATTCAAGGAGGAGACGAAAATCCGATTCCATTTAGCTTTAGAACAGACAGAGAAAACTTCAATCCAAAACAGCTTCCATGCTACATCACATATACAAACGAAAAAACGCACGAAATAATAGAGAATAGTTTTGACAGAGCCCCGCTTTTTACAGGACAGATAGAGGGACTTGGGCCAAGATACTGCCCAAGCATAGAGGATAAAATAAACAGATTCAGAGATAAAGAGAGGCACCATCTATTTGTAGAGCCTCAAACTTTGGAAGCTACCGAATATTATATAAACGGTCTTAGCACATCTTTGCCGGTAGATACGCAGCTTGAAATGGTGCATTCCATAAAAGGGCTTGAGAATGCGAAAATAGTGAGATTCGGATATGCAATAGAGTATGATTTTGTAGATCCGACTGAACTAAAACATACGCTTGAGACAAAAAAGATTAAAGGATTGTATCTTGCCGGACAGATAAACGGAACGACAGGATATGAAGAGGCGGCAGCTCAGGGACTGATGGCGGGAATCAATGCGGTTTTGTCTATAAGAGAAGAGGAACCTTTGATTTTAAGAAGAGATGAAGCCTATATCGGCGTTTTGATAGACGATTTGGTTACAAAAGGGACAAACGAGCCTTACAGAATGTTTACAAGCAGAGCGGAATACAGACTCCTTTTAAGGGAGGATAATGCCGATTTAAGACTTATGCATTACGGATACAGACTCGGACTGATAGATGAGAAGACATTTAAAAAGACAAAAATTAAAGAGGCTCAAATAAAAGAGGCTATGGAATATTTAAGCAACAATTTCATAACCCCGTCCAAAGAGAATCTAAAACTCCTTGAATCGATAAAAGAAGAGAAAATTACCGATAAAACTCCTCTAAAAAGCATTGTGGGAAGAAAGAGTTTTACGATAGAGAAACTTGATATTTTAGCGCCCAAATTAAAAGATATTCAAAAAGAGGCAAAAGAGCAGGTTTTAATAGAATCAAAATATGCAAGATACATAGAAAAGCAAAAAAATCAGATAGACAGAATGAAAGAGATGCTAAATATAAAAATTCCAAAAGATATGGATTTTACAAAAATATCGGGATTAAGCAACGAAGTTGTGGAAAAACTTCAAAAATTTAATCCCCCAACTCTCTTTGCGGCAAGCGAGATAAGCGGCATTACTCCGGCAGCCATTGATATTTTGCATATCTATATAAAAATGAGGCAAAAGGGCAAAAAATAGCTCTATAAGGCCTCGTCCCTTTTGGAAGAGATATAGTAAATATAGTCTTTATTTTTCTTATCAATATAGATAACTTTATCAAATCGTAGCTTTTTTAAAATATCTTCAATTAATAAATGAAATTTTTCAACCTCTTTTTTTCTTACGAAAATATGAGATTTAACCGCTAAAATCTTGTATCTCTTTCCCCCCGCAGCGCTTTTATCCACTCCTCTAAATTTTCTCTTTAAAGCAACAGCATAAAAACGTCTTAGCCTTGGAAAAGCCTTTTTTTGAAAATCTCTCTCCCATTTTATAAAATCCAAAACAGTTTTATTATTATCTACAATCTCTTTTTTATTTTTTATCGATTTTAGCATTGAATCATACTCTTGAAAGAAATCTGCAATATTTACTATTTGAAGATATCTAAGTTTGGAATTGTTAAAAATCTCATTCCTATATTTTTCAAGAAGCTTTAATTTTCTTTCAAATCTCTTTTTCATGGGAGATGTTTTAACAAGAGAAAAAGAAGAAATTTTATGAAAAGATATTACCTTACTTTTATTTGATGCGTTAGAGCTCTGTTTACTCTCGGTTTTATTCAAGTGAGTTATATAGGCTAAAAAAAACAAAACGGTAAAGAAAGCAAAAATGAAAGTGGCAAATTTCCATCTGTTTATTTCAATCTCCCACCACTTCTTTTTAGGAGCGCTCTTTTTGGGAGGATCGGGAATAGCCGCCTTGCTTGTAGCTCCGCAGCTTGGACAAAACTCGGCTTTGTCGCTTATATTACGCCCACACTCCTTGCAGCTTACTATCGCCATACTCTACCTTCTTTTTTTCAAGCTCCATAGAAATCAAAACTTTAGGCCTCCCCTCTTTATCAAACCGTAAAGAGGCTTTAAAAGGAAAAAAACCAAGCTTCATATAAAGAAGCAAAGCTTTTGTATTTTCGTTAATAACGGCTATTTTTATTTTATCATTTTTATATAGAGTAAAAGCTTTTTTTATCATAATTTCGATCATTCTCTTTCCGTAACCTCTCCCCCTATAATCAGACGAGAGAATCAGATGCCCTATATAAGGAGAATCATCATTTTCCAAAAAGTATAGATTCGCATAACCTATAATTTTATTGTTATATAAAAAAGTGGTATGGCCGTATCTTTTTTTAAAAATCTCTCTCATTTGAGAAACTAACAGAGGATAAGTTGCGGAGGGAAACATAAAAAAGAGCTCTTTTTCATTTTTAGGCAAGCGGCAAATCGCTTCTAAATCATCCTCTTTCGTATCTCTATAAATAAACATTATTATCTCCAAAAAATTTTGTAAAAAGAAAGGAGATTATATAATTATTTTAATATCTACTTCTCCTGCCTCTGCCGCCTCTGTTTCTTGAATAACCACCTCTTTGAGATTTCTGGCCTCTTCTTTTGCTTTTTTTATTTCTTCTTAAATCCTCATAATATCTGTCAAAAAGCCTGTTTATCTCCTCTTTGCTTTTGCCTATTTTGTTAGCTCCCTTGATTTTCTCTTTTTGAGAGAGTAAAGAGGCAAGTTTGAGGGCTATATTTAATAAATCTTCTCCGTTTTCAAGAAGAGTGTTTACAATCTCTTTTGCATTATCATCCACTTTTTTAGAAGAAATCAAATCCATTAAAGAATTTACCTTCTTTGATTTTACATCTTTAATAGTAGGAATAACTTTTGTTTCTATTTTGCTTCCTATGCTCTTTTGGATTTTATTTAGAGAATTAAACTCTTTAGGAGTTAAAATAGTTACGGCAACTCCCTCTTTCCCCGCTCTTCCGGTTCTTCCTATTCTATGAACGTAGCTTTCGCTGTCAAAAGGAATATGGTAATTAAATACATGAGTTACATCATTTACATCAAGCCCTCTTGCCGCTACATCGGTAGCTATCAAAATTTCCAAATCCCCTTTTTTAAAACTCTTTATAACTTCTTCTCTTTGTCTTTGCTCCATATCTCCATGAAGCCCTTTTGCCATATATCCTTGAGAGATAAGAAGAGTAGATAACCTGTCAACCTCTTTTTTGGTTCTGCAAAATACTATGCTTTTAGCCGGATCTTTATAATCCAAAAGCCTAATTAACGCATCGTCTCTTTCGTGCTCTTCTACTACATAATAGTTTTGCTTGATATTTTCATTGGTTACTCTGTTTTTGGTAATCGAGATAAATTTTGGCTCATGCAAAATATTTAAAGCAAGATCCTTAATCTCTTTTGGCATCGTAGCTGAAAACATCATTGTCTGTCTGTTTGTGGGAAGATAAGAAAAAATCTCTTTTATATCATCCAAAAATCCCATATCAAGCATCTCATCCGCTTCATCCAATACGACAAAGGAGGGGGCTATATCTATCTTTTGGCTTGATAGAAGATCCAAAAATCTGCCGGGAGTGGCAACAATAACCGAAGCATTTTTTATATGCTTTAACTGCCTGCTATAAGAGCTTCCGCCATAAACCGTAGCGGTGTTTATTCCAAGATACTTTCCAAATTTATAAATCTCATCGCTAACTTGCATAGCAAGCTCTCTTGTAGGAACTATAACTACCGCCTCTATCTTGTTTTTTGTCTCTATCATTTGCAAAATAGGAAGCGCAAACGCCGCGGTTTTACCGGTTCCGGTATGGGCTTGAGCAACTATATCATAGCCTTCTAAAATGACAGGTATTGCCTCTTTTTGAACGGGACTTGGCTCTTTGAAACCTGCCTCTTCAATAGCTTTTAAAAGCTGGGGTTTAAAATTAAAATCTTTGAAATTCATAATTACCTTTTTAAAAAATTTTCTTATTGTATCCAAATTTAACGATTTTGCATAATACGCTTTAAAGTTATATATAAATAATTTTGTTATATGATAAAAAAACTCGATAAAAAGGATGAAAGATGAAAGCTGTAATTATGGCGGGAGGATTTGGCACAAGAATTCAGCCTCTTACAAACTCAAGACCAAAACCTATGCTTCCTATTGTAAACAAGCCCATGATGGAACATACAATGAAGACTCTTAGAGATTTGGGAATAAAAGAGTTTATAGTCCTTTTATATTTTAAACCAGAAGTTATAAAAAACTATTTTAAAGACGGAAAAGATTTTGGAATAGATATAAAGTATGTTATCCCAGATGAGGATTACGGAACAGCGGGAGCTGTGAAAATGGCCGAGGAGTATTTAAAGGATGACAATTTCATAATCATAAGCGGCGATTTGGTTACAGACTTTGATTTTCAAAAGATATTTGACTATCACAATAAAAAAGCTTCAAGACTTACCATAACTCTAACTTCTGTGGAAAATCCTTTGGAGTTTGGAGTTGTGATAACCGATGAAGAGGGAAAGATAGAGAAATTTTTGGAAAAGCCAAGCTGGGGAGAGGTTTTTAGCGATACGATAAATACGGGAATCTATATAATAGAGCCTGAAATTTTAGATTATATTCCCCAAAAAGAAAATTTCGATTTTGCAAAAGATCTCTTTCCAAGATTAATGGAAGAGGGAATAGATTTAATGGGCTACAACGCCAAAGGATATTGGAGAGATGTCGGAAATCCAGACAGCTATAGAGAGGTGCATGACGATATTTTACAAGAAAAGGTTAAATTTAGATTCGATTATTTAAACAAAAAAGAGTTTCCAACCGGAACTTTATATTATGAAGGAGAGTATCAGGCTAAAGATTTTCAAATAAACGGAAAAGTTATTTTAGGAAAAAATGTCAAAATAGAAAAAGGCTGCAAACTTGAAAATGTAGTAATCGGAGAAAACACAACGATAAAAGAGAACAATAAAATAAGAAACAGCGTAATTTGGGAAAATGTTTTTATAGATAAAAACTGTAATCTTGATAACTGCGTTATCTGCAACGACAATATCATAGGCAAAAATGTAAAAGCAAAAGCGGGAATGATTTTGGCTGAAGGGTGTAAAATAGGAGAGCTTGTATCGATAGATAAAGATATAACCATCTGGCCAAACAAAATAATAGACGAAGCGGCCATACTAAACAGCAATGTAATTTGGGGAAGCAGATATAAAAACGCCCTCTTTGAAAACGGAAGCATTGTGGGAAGATCAAACATAGAATTATCATGCGAAGTAGTGGCTAAAATCGCCGAAGCTTTCGGCTCAGAGCTTCCTTTAAACTCAAATGTTTTCATATCAAGCGACTACCACAGAAGCTCTAAAATGCTAAAGAGGATCTTTGTAGGAGGTCTTCTATCAACAGGCGTAAATGTTATAGATTTAAAAGTTATGCCGGCTGCCGTTATGAGATACAATCTTGAAAACGATCCAGATATAACGGCCGGAGTCCATTTCAATCAATCCATTCACGATCCTATGAGCACAACTATCACTTTCTTTAATGAAGACGCTTTAAGATTTAATACCAATTTTACAAAAAGCGTGGAAAAGAATTTTTTTAAAGAGAAATTTAGAAAAGTAGATTTTACGAAAATCGGCTCGTTAATGGAGACCGAATACCATAAAGAGTGCCATAACTATCTTGAGGCAATAGAAAAAACAATAGATCACAAAATAATAAATAAAGATTTTACAATAACAGTAGATTTAATGCACGGAAACACGGCAGACATTCTCCCTCAGCTTTTAAATACTCTTCAAATTTCAAATATTACACTAAATGCCTATCATGATGAAAACAAACTCTCCAATATAAAAACCACAATTGCTGAAAATAAAAAAAATGTGGCAAAAATAGTAAAAAACCTTGATATGAAGGCTGGATTTTTAATCTATCCAAACGGCCAGAGAATAGTTTTGGTAACCGATGAGGGAGAGGTTTTGGAAAAGAGCAGAGCTCTTTTGACGGTTTTATATCTTATAAATCTTGAGGCAAAAAGGAAAAACAGGAAATTTTCAGTCTTTCTACCGGTATGGGCGCCCGATATGATGGATACGGAATTTGAAAATCTTGAAATAAAGAGAGGAAAATATATAAATTTCAAAAAAGAAAAACTCTCAAAATTTGATCTGATAGCCACGGTGGAGGGAAATTTTGCTTTTACGGAATTTTCAACCCATAGAGATTCCATTTACGCTTCTTTAAAGATAATAGAGATGTTAAGCTCCTCTCAAACAGATTTATCCAAAATAGTAAAAGACTTAAAACCGTTTTATTACAACTATTCAAAGCTTCCTTGCACGCACGCTCTTAAAGGAAAAATGATGAGAAAATTTTTGCAAGAATCAAGAGGAAAAAAATCCTCCACAATAGATGGCGTGAAAATTTGGGAGAATGAGAGCGACTGGATATTGATGATTCCAGATCAATACAGCAATCATTTAAAACTCTATATTCAAGCAAAAGATAAAGAAAGCGGTGAGGAAATATATAATAAATATTTGGATAAAATAAGCAAATGGTCTAAAATCGACTAAAGGCTTATTTATGAGAGTTTTAATTTTGACTTTGGTTTTATTATTAAATCTTTTGGCAGACAACAAAAATAGACTTGAAGAAAGTCTAAAAAATTCACAGATTTTTATAGAACCTAAACCAAAATTTGAGGAGAGCTTTAAATATATGCTCTCCTATTATGGAGACAAAGAGACAAAATCTACAATAAAGCAGATTTTAGCCAGAAATTTCGGACTATACCCATACTATCCAAACTATTTTATACCAATAATGTATGACAGAACATCAAAAAATGATAGAAAACGTTTTGAGACAAAATTTCAAATAAGCTTTATGAAACCTCTCTTATCAAATATGCTGCACTTAAACGAAACTCTATTTTTGGGATATACCCAAAAATCCTTTTGGCAGATATTTCAAAAATCTGCTCCCTTTAGAGAGACAAATTATGAGCCGGAGATATTTGTTCTATTTCCTTTAAAGAAAAATATTTTATCGATAAATGCCTTTAGAGTGAGCATAAATCATCAATCAAACGGCCAAAAGGGAGAGTTTTCAAGATCATGGAACAGAATCTATGCGGAAACTATATTTCAAATAAAAGAAGCAATTTTCTATTTTAAAGTATGGTATAGAATTCCAGAAAATGAAAAAAATGATGATAATCCGGATATCGAGAAATATTTAGGCTACGGAGAGTTAAGATGCTCCTATCCATTTAAAAAACATTTAATAAACTTGATTTTTAGAAATAATCTAAGAAGTTCCCAAAACAAAGGCTCAATAGAGATAGACTGGTCATTTCCTATAAAAAGTTTTAAAAATACTTTTGGATATATTCAATTTTTCAATGGATATGGAGAAAGCTTAATTGATTACAATAAAAACGTAAATAAAATAGGTATAGGTTTCTCCTACAGTAGATAATCTTTACATTTTTTCTCGTTCTACTCAAAAATAAAAATTAATTAAAAAATTTATATTAAAATCAGTGAACTTTAAAGAAAAGTAACATATAATCTATAAAATTAATTTTTATTCTTAAGAATATAATTGTAAGCAAAAGGGAATCCTGATGAATAAATGCTATAAAAAAATCAAATTATTTATGGACTCGCAGGTAAATGAAAGCCAATTTTTTCAAAATATCTTTATATTAACATTGATTCAAAATAATAATAGATTTATAGAACGAATAACAAAAAATAATTTTTATAAATATTGTAAAAAAATCCTATCAAATAGAGATATAGATAAAATATTTGCAAAAACTAAGAATATGCTTTTACGAGAAGGAATCATAAATGAAAATTTGACCTTAAAACTGTGCGCAAATGGAGAGAGTTTCGATTCCCTTAACGATTACGAACTTTACGATTTAATAGAGTTTTGTGAAGAAAAAATAGAAAACTACATAAAACAAAAATCTCAGATAGCGGCATAATAACCGCTACCTTTCTATTTTGTACTTTTTTATAAATCCTTTAAATTCATCAGAATTTAAAAATTCATCTAAAAGCTTTTCTCGTGTAATATTTTTCATATCCAATTTGCTTGTCCAATACTCTACCTCGTCGCTGTCTGCTTCCTTGCCCAAAATAGCCAAATAGGCTACCTTTACAAACTCTTCGTTTGTTAAGTTTCTGTTTTTAAACTCATCTGAAAAAAAGAAATTTTTAGTCACTTCAGCAGCACTCTCTTTTCCCGTTTTTATAAAATTTTTCCAGTCACTCAAACCTTTTGGATCATAATCTCTTCCCAAAACTATGATATAAAGTCTTTTTATAAAAAAATCTATTTTATTATCTTCATTAAAAGGAGTAATGGAGTAGTTATCGCAAAGTTTTTTAAATTCGTCTGATAATCCAAATTCATAAATTATTAAATCTTTTGAAGTAGTTTTATTTTTTATTCTATTAAGCCAATAACCAAATCCCTCTTTATCAGGCTCTCTATTTAACATCACTCTGTAAACTTTTGTCAAAAACTCTTTTGCCGTATCGTTTTGAGATTTATATTCCGGGCTTTCAAAAAAGAATTCGGCCACATCCAAAGCGCTCATAGATCCTTCTTTAAGTTTGTCTTTCCAAAAATCTATCTCCTCTTTGCTTGCTTTTCTGTCTAAAATATATTCATAATATCTCTCGACAAAATTATCAACTCCGTTTTTAATTAAACTTGTTATGGGTTTTGCATAATTTGAAGATACTATTGCATATTTTTGAGAAGGAGTCTTTAGTCTTGCTGCTTTTATAAAAACTTTATATTTTCCTTTTTTCGCGTTTTCTATAACAATCTGCTCTACATTATCCACTTTATTGAAAGTAACCGCAGTAGCCGGTTTTTCCACATTTTCCCCATCAAGGGAGAAAGGATAAAATCTCTCCCCATCTCTTTCTATCCACATATCCAAATCATTTATTAAAGTAGGCTTTCTTGTATCCGGAAGATTTGGAATCTCGGCAGGTCCTGGAGGATCTATCCAAACCAAAGTTATCTTCAAAGTCCCATCATTTGGCATATCTATTTCATATTTTTTTACTTCGTTTTTTGCTACCTCTCCTGTTTGAACCAAAGGCTTTTTTGAAATAAGAGTCCATAAAGTATCCACAGCATCTTTTGGATTAATTGTTCCAAAACCAAACATATAATCAGGCCCCTTTGGCCCTCTGTCTGTGGCGGTATTGATAAAAAGAGATTTTAAAATATCATGTCTTATTTTATCTTTTCCTGTAAGTCTTTTATAAAACTCCAAAATCAAAGCAGCCGATCCTATCGCTCTTGCCGTAGCAGAAGTCGTTCCTCCGCTTACTATATATTCGTCATCTGCATGAGCTCCTGTTGATAGAAGATAGCTGTTTCCAGCTCCGGCTACCGCAAAATCGGGCTTAATTCTGCCGTCATTTACCGGACCTCTATTGCTATATGGAGCTATCATATCTCCATTATCCATAGTAGCGGCTATTGTAAAAACATTTTTTGCGTTTCTTGGGCCCTTTAGCTGTTTGTAGTTACTCTCTCCTTCATGTCCTCTATCGTTTCCTCCGGCCATAAAAACATTTAAATACGGATTATCATACACAACTTTATCCAAAGCTTTAGCCTCTTCATCATAAACCCCGTCATATTGAGGATCAACATAAAGATAGGCATGATTTGAGAGAGTAATTCCTTCATCCTTATAAGCTTTTAAAACCGCTCTTGAGTAATTGTATTCTGGAGCATAATAACTGTAAATCTCCACATTCTCAGCCGCTCCTTTAGCCTTTGGATTTACTCCTTTTGCGGCTATCGTTCCGGTTAAAAAAGTAGCATGAGGGTGATAAGGCTGTCTTTGATTCTCTTCACCCATTATATGAATTCTGCTTCTTCCATCTTTTTGGAATTCCTGATGAGTTACTCTAACCTTTCCCCAATCTACAACAGCTATCTTAACTCCTTCTCCG
>JALVCR010000137.1 GCA_027009865.1 Campylobacterales bacterium | reverse complement strand
GCCGTGAGCTCCAACAGCTATATTGCTATCTGTATCAAATCCCATGCTTACCGTTACGCTTCCGTTTGCCGGAATTGTTCCAACTTCCACGCTTTCTGCATCTGGAGTTATGCCTGCGGGCACAACAGTGCTTTGTAAAAGCACTTCATTTAGATTAAAAGCTGTATTGTTTTGAATAGTCGCTTTGATTCTAAAACCTTGTCCTTGATTTACCACGCTTCCTATATTTGGAACCACTGTATAAGTTATTGTTACAACTGACATTTTCTCCTCCTTATTCTGGCATAATATTTACTACTACCGTTTGATTGTCGGTATCTTGCGGATATAGATCTTTCACTCCTATTGGATGGGTTGTTGTGGGAGGTGAAACTATTACCGTCCACTCATGCCCTATCACATAGGCTTCACATTTCATATCTATATTATGATTTCCAACTGCCACGCTGGCATCTGTATCAAATCCCATACTTACCGTTACGCTTCCGCCTGCTGGAATAGTTGGGATTCTAACTCCCTCTGCTGTGGGAGTGAAATTTGCCGGAACGCTTATGGCTTTTAACTTTACATCATTTAATGCAAAAAGATGATCGTTTGTAATAGTTGCTTTGATTCTAAAACCTTGTCCCTGATTTACCACAGTTCCTATGTTTGGAACTACCGTGTAAGTTACTGTCATTTTCTCCTCCTTCTTTGTAAGTTTTAATCTTCTTACAAGAAAATTATATTCCTTTAATGTTGCAAATATGTTGCATTGTTTAGATAGAAAGATAAAGAGTTGTGGTTAGGTGGAATATGGCCGATTTTAGCTGTTATGAAATTTTGAAAATCAGGGTTAAAAAGTAAAAATAAATTAGGGACTGACAAAATTTTGTCATTAAAAAGAAAAATATCAAAAATTTCGAATGGAAAAAAGATATAAGAAGCCTTAAATAGCCTTTATATCTATCAAACTGTTTTTCTCTTTTTCAAGAAACTCTTCATAATTAAAATCTTGTATAAAAGATACCACCTCGCCTGCCAAAAGAGGTTTGCTAAAAAAGTAGCCTTGAATCTGATCGCATCCCTCTTTTAATAAGAAATTTAACTGATCTTGATTTTCAACCCCTTCGGCTACAATCTCCATCCCAAGACTCTTTCCCATGGAGATAATGGCTTTGGCAATAGAGACGCTATCAGAGTTTAAAGGCAAATCATCTATAAATGTTTTATCTATTTTAAGACTGCTTATTGGAAATTTTTTTAAATAGGCCAAAGAGGAGTATCCGGTGCCAAAATCATCAATTGCGATATCTATACCTCTATTTTTAAATTTATTTAAAACTTCAGCGCTTCTTTCCATATTTTTCATCAATACGCTTTCCGTTATCTCTATTCCAAATTTTTTGCTATCCATATCAAATTCCCTTAAAAGAGAATCAACCATTGAAAAGAAATTTCCTTGGGCTATCTGAACAGATGAGATATTTATAACTACTTTTATATCTATTCCCAGTTTTTCCCAATATTTAAGCTGAGATAAAGCGCTTTTTATAGCAAATTCTCCAATTTCCAAAATCATTTTGGTATCTTCCGCTATAGGAATGAAATCTAAAGGAGGAATCATTTTTAAAGTCGGATGCATCCATCTAAGAAGAGCCTCCACTCCGGTTACTTTTTTAGTTTTTAGATCTATTTGAGGCTGATAAACCAAAAACAGTTCACCGTTTTTAAGGGCGTTTCTAAGATACGATTCAAGTCTTACCCTTTTTATTATCTCATCATTCATCTTTCTATCATAAAAACAAAAATCGTTCTTCCCCTCTTTTTTAGCGTTATGCAAAGCTATATCAGCACATCTTAAAAGACAAGTTGAGTCAGGACAATCATTTGGATACAAAGAAACTCCCCCGCTTACATTTACATAAATTTCATGTCCTCCTACTTCAAAAGGTTTTTTAAATAGATTAAAAATATTCTTTACAATAGAGATTGTATGTTTTTCATCTTTAATATTTTCAAAAAGCAAAACAAAAAAATCTCCTCCAAATCTTGCTACGGTATCACTTTTTCTAATGGAGTTTTGAAGTCTCAAAGCCACACTTTGAAGAAGTCTGTCTCCAATTCTATGACCTAAAGTATCGTTTATTGATTTGAAATTATCTATATCTAAAAACATCGTCATAAGTTTTTTATTATCTCTTTGAGCCGTAAAAATAGCATGTTTTAATCTGTCTTCAAATAGATATCTGTTTGGGAGAGAAGTTAAATAATCAAAATTTGCTAATTTCTCTAAACTTTTTTGAGTGTCTATTTTATCGGTTATATCCATTCCCATAGCAATAACTACTTTTTCATTTCCTTCACTAAATACCGAATTATGCCAAGATATCATCTTTTTAGAACCATCTTTGCAAATTATTTCATTTTCATGACCCCAATGAAAATTTTTTTCTCTAATTACATCTTTAAATACCTTTTTTATCTCTTCTTTATTCTCCGTATCAATAAAAATATCAAACCAATTTTTATATAAAACCTCCTCTTTAGCATATCCGGTCAATTTTTGTGCAAATTTATTAAACTCTATTATATTAGCTTCTCTATCAAGCATTACAATCAATAAATCAGCCATATATAAAATATTGTCTTTTAAAATCTCCTCTCTATACTTTTTCTGTTCCTTTTTCAAACTCTTCTCTTCTATACAAAAACAAAAAATAAAATCTTCATTCTCTTCAATTTTAAAAAAATTGCAATATGTCTCTATAAAATTTTTATCTTTTCCAAGAAAAGAGGTTTTAATAAAAAAAGAGTCCTCATTCAAAAAATTATTTAGACAATCACTTTTCAAATAAGCAAATTTAATAAAACTCTCTATATTTTTTCCTATTATCTCATCTTTTTCATAACCAAAAATTTTTTTTGCAGCTTCATTCCAAAAAACTCCCCTAAACTTAGCATCATATCCAAAGACAGCAATATTGCTATTCTCTAAAATATGTTTATATTTTTTTGTATTTTGATAAAGTTCTTTTAATTTAGCGGCTAATATGGCGGAGGAATCATATAATGATGACATAAAAAGACCTTTAACGATATTTTTTATTTATTAATTAATTATAAAATTTATATAAATCTCCTATTTGTTTGAACTATCGACAGAAAACTAAATTAACTTTAGTAAGAGACGATTTTCTCTTTAAAAAGAAAAGGTAAAAAAATATGCAAAATGAAAATATTGAATTTTATAAAGGATATTTTTTAAGATTTAAAATTTTTTTCGAAAAAGCAGCAATAACAGCCGCATCTAAACATGAAATAAATTTATCAAAAGATTTTATATCTTTTATGGAGATGTTTTATGAATCTCTATTTTTGCATGAATCCTCCTTATGGAAAAAAGCGGTGGATAAATTTGTAAAAGAGCACTCAAAAGCCAAAACGGAACACTTTTTATCTATGCTTTTTTATCTATTTATAAACAATATAATTAAATTTTTTTATACAAAAGAGTTTCCATGGCAAATTATGCAAAAATGTTACGAATCGATGAATAAACCTATGGAATATCTTTTCTCTTCAAAAATAATAAAGGAGGAGATAGAAAAAAAGGGAGATAATGAGAGAGAAAACCCTATAAAAAATTATGAACTGTTTGAGATATTAAAAAAAAGCGTAAAAAAAGAGGGAAATGTTAAACTTTATAATACTTACAAAGGAATACCCATAGAAAAAGACGGGAAAATAGTAGATATCAAAAATGACGCAATCTATATAAAACCCCACCCAATTCAAGAGGTGGCGGCAATAAAACAAAATATGATTTTTATTAAAAAAAACCCTTCTCTTCCATCAGATATATGCGCAAATTTTAAAATTACGGTAATAAACGGAGAAAATGTTTTTAAAATAACAAAATCTCAAATATCACAAAAAAATCTTCTAAATAGAAAATATATAAGAATAAAACCCACCGAACCGCTCTATGCAAAAATTCATACAAAGCCAAAAGAGGAGATTTTAAAAGTAAACGATCTCTCCATAGGAGGTATATCTTTGGAAAAGAGAAGCCAGATTCTATTTTCTCTTCCCCATGAAATTGATATATCTCTTCCAATAACCGGATTTAGCACATTAAAATTTAGCGCCAACTTAGTAAAAGTGACAAAACATAACGAAGGATTTCTGTATCACTTTAAAATAAACCAAACCAAAAAGAGCGAGTATATTTTAAGCGAATATATATCAAAAGCTCAGCTTCAAATTATAAAAGAGCTTAGAGAAAATTATCGTTCATTAAGCTTAAAATAGCAAATAATAATCTTTTTAACTTCAATTGTAAAAATTATTTAAAAAATATAATTAATTGCCGATATAGGTTTTGCAAGGACGCAAAAACTATACAAGGATAGTATAATGGGTTTTAGAATAAATACCAACGTAGCAGCTTTAAATGCCCATACACACGGAGTAATAGTAAATAGAAACATAAACGAATCCCTCTCAAGATTAAGCTCTGGACTTAGAATAAACAAAGCGGCAGACGATGCCTCAGGAATGGCAATAGCCGATAGCCTAAGAAGCCAAGCAAGCGCTCTTGGACAAGCCATAGCAAATGCAAACGATACGATGAATCTAATTCAAACAGCCGATAAGGCGATGGATGAGCAAATAAAAATACTCGATACCATTAAAGTAAAAGCAACTCAAGCTGCGCAAGATGGACAGACAGCCGAAACAAGACAGGCTTTGCAAGCCGATATTGTAAGATTGATGGAAGAGCTTGATAACATAGCAAGTCAAACTACATTCAACGGACAAGCTCTGCTTTCGGGAAGTTTTACCAATAAAAAATTTCAAATAGGAGCATATTCAAACCAGTTTGTAGCAGCGTCAATAGGACCTACAAGCTCCGATAAAATCGGAGAGACAAGGTTTGAGACAACCGAGCTTGTAAAGGTAAGTGAAGCAGCCAAAGGACTAGACTCCTTTACTTTAACTTTTAAAGCAGTTGACGGAAAATATGACCTTACAATAGAAAGCGTAAAGATTTCAACG
This sequence comes from Campylobacterales bacterium, assembly GCA_027009865.1. Classification (GTDB taxonomy): domain Bacteria; phylum Campylobacterota; class Campylobacteria; order Campylobacterales; family JAADDG01; genus JAADDG01. Next base: position 6,309 of record JALVCR010000137.1, on the reverse strand, counting down.
AGTGCTGGAACTGGTATCGGAGTTTTAGCGGAAGTTATAAACAAAAACTCAAATAAAACAGGAGTTAGAGCAACTTTTGCAGTTCAAGGAACTGGAGCTCAAGCAGTAGCTTCAGGAACCATTTTGGGGCTTACAATAAACGGTGTTAGCATAGGAAACATATATGATGTAAAAAGAGACGATGCAGATGGCAGATTGATAAATGCGATAAACTCAAAAAAAGCAGATACGGGAGTAGAGGCTTTTATTGATCCGGAGGGAAAACTAAATTTAAGAAGTCTTGACGGAAGAGCCATAAGTATTTATACATCAAACAGTGCAGGCGCCGTGCTTGGAAGCGGAAGTTTTGCAAAAGCTTCGGGAGGAACCGCAAGCTCAAACGTAATTTTGGGAAGAATATCTCTTGTTAAATTAAATGCAAGCGATATCCAAATTACGGGAACAAATATCTCGAATATAGGAATAACAAGCTCTATGGCAGAGAGAACCGTCTCTTTAAGAGATCTTAGAGGAAATTTCTCAAAAGATGTGGCAAGCGCGATAGGAGCTAACGTAAACAGCTCAATCTGGCAATATGGAAAAGAGCTTAGCGCCGGCCTTACAAGCCTAAAAGGAGCAATGGCCGCAATAGATATAGCTGAAGCGGCAACCAAAGTTTTAGATAGAATCAGATCCGATTTGGGTTCGGTTCAAAATCAGCTTGTAGCCACTATCAACAATATCTCTGTAACTCAAGTTAATGTAAAAGCTTCCGAATCACAGATAAGAGATGTGGATTTTGCCCAAGAGAGCGCGACTTTTAATAAAAACAACCTTCTTGCGCAAGCTGGAAGTTACGCTATGAGCCAAGCAAACGCTGTGCAGCAAAATGTTATGAAACTTCTGCAATAAAAGAGGAATCTCTCCTCTTTTTAAAATCCTTTTAAAATCGGAACCACCAGCATAAAATATCCCAAAAAAAGAATGGAAGTTATAAAAATCAAAGCGGTAACCTCTTTTGGAAGAGAATCGTATAAAGCCGCAAGATTGATATTTGCCACAGCTAACGGCATCATCAAAGACATAAGCAAAATCCCCTTTAAAAGAGGCTCTATAGAAAGATATGACAAAACCGCATATGTTACCAAAGGCAAAACAATAAATTTAACAATTACAGTAAATACCGTAAGCTTTAAATTTATGGATTTAATCTTAACCGAATATAGATATATTCCAAAAAGCATAAGCTGAATAACAATACTTGCGTAAGCTCCCATTTTCAGGGAGTTTTCTATATAAGATGGAATATGAAAGGAATAGATATTTACAATAATCGCAAAAACGGCCGCCCATAAAATTGGAATTTTAACAACATTTAAAAGAGACTTTAAAGCATCAAAATTTCCTCTTGAATAAAAGTATGTCCCAAAACTGTAAACTACAAAAACGTTTGCTATATTAATTAAAGTAGTATAGGGAATGGAGATTTCTCCAAAAAGAGCTATTCCCAAAGGAATTCCCAAATTCCCGGTGTTTCCGATAAGAGATGCTATCGTAAAAACGTTTCTCTCTTTTCTGTTAGAAAAGATAAGAAAACTGACAAAATAGAGCACAAAAAGCATCGATAAAACTATTGCCAGATATATTAAGGGCGCTTCTATTAAAGAGGAGTCTATCTTCTCTTTTGTAAGCCCCCAAAAAGTTAAAAATGGCTGCAAAAAATAGACAGAAAGAAGCGTTACGGTTTTTGAATCTATCTTATCTTTAAAAAAAACCTTACTTAAAACCCCAAGAAGAACAAAAAAATAGACAGATAAAAGAGAGAGGAGCAAAAACACTCCCTACCCCCAAATCTCTTTATATCTCTCTTCATCAAACCCTACTATCACATCTCCGCTTTCAAGCTCTATTACGGGGCGTTTTATTAAAAGATTCTCTTTGCAAAGCCACTCTCTTTTGCCTTTTTCATCTAAATTTAAATCTTTTAATTTAAGCTGTCTATATTTAGTGCCCCTGTTGTTAAAGAGGGTATCAATTCCCGCCTCTTTTGCCCATTTATCTATCTTTTCGCATCCAACCGGCTCTTTTTTTAAGTCTATAAATTCATAGGGAATATCTTTTTCGTTGAAAAATTTCAAAGCTTTCCTAACGCTTCCGCACGTTTTTATCCCGTAAACTCTCATAATATCCTCACTTCATATTTATAAAGCTAAGAGGAAGATTATAATCTCTCTCTTTTACAGCCTTTATTACCGCCTGCAAATCATCTATCGATTTTCCGGAAACCCTTATGATATCTCCCCTGATTGAGGCTTGAACTTTAAGTTTTAGGGATTTTATATCTTTTAATATCTTTTTAGCATCTTCGTTTGTTAAAGTATCAACTATCTCAAAAACAACTCTTCTGCTTCCTTTGCTTGCATCTTCCCTGCTTTTTTCCCTTAAAGATTTTAAAGAGAGTCCCCTCTTTATCATTTTAGATTGCAAAATATCTATCATAGTATCCGCTTTGCTGTCGCTTGAAGCAATAACAGTAAGAGTCTTATCTTTTTCATTAAGATTAAATTCCGCTACCAGAGATTTAAAGTCATATCTGTTTGAAATCTCTCTTCTTGCCTGATCTAAAGCGTTTTTAAACTCTTGCATATCTATTTTGGCGCTTATATCAAAACTATGCTCTTTTGCCATCTTATCTCCTAAAAATTGGGATTAAAACCGAAATTATCAAAAGAGGAAAAGTTAGGATCCTGATATCCAAACTCCCCGCTTTTTACCCTAAGCATCAAAATATCGTTTTTTGGATCTATTCCCTGAGGGCAGACAGCCGTGCACTCTCCGCAAAGAGTGCAATCCCAAATTCCGTTTTTTTGAATAATGTCTATTTTAGTTTTTATATCATTTTCTCTTTTATCATTTACATATCTGTAAACTCTGGTTAAAGAAAAGGGGCCTAAAAAATTCTCATTAACCTCCAAAACGGGACATACGCTAAAACAGCTTGAACACAAAATGCAATCGCTTTGTCTCTCTATCTTTTTTTCATCCTCTTTTGTGATTTTGCTCTCTTTGAAATCTTCCAAAAAGGCGTGCGCTCTTTTTATGGATAAAAGAGGTTTTTGAATATCTACAATCAAATCTCTTATAACTTCTCCGTGTCTTATAGCTTCAACTAAATCTCCCTCTTTTAATTTATAAGCGCAAGAGAGCTGCTCTCTTGAGTTTACCAAAACCGCGCAGCTTCCGCAAACCTCGCTTCTGCATCCGCTTAGAAAGCTTAAAGTTCTATCTATATGAATTTTCACATACTCCAAAGCTTCAAGCAAAGTAGGTTCTTTCAAAGGAACTTCATACTCTACAATCTCCTCTTTTTTATCAAAAACTCTTTTGATTTTAAATTTCATCCCCAACCCTTATAAAATCTCCGCATATAACGCCGTTTTCTTTCCAAATAACACTTCTTCTTTCATACTCTTTATTTGATTTTGGATAATCGACTCTAAAATGAGCGCCCCGGCTCTCTCTTCTGCTGATAGCCGCAACCAAAAGAGCTTCGCTAAGCTCAAGCATATTTCCAAACTCCACAAAATCTATAAAATTGGTATTGTAAACCCTGCTTTTATCATCTATTCCCATAAAGGCAAGCTCTTTTTGAGCCTGTCTTACATAGGATAAAGCGGCTTTTAGATTTATCTCCTCTCTAAAAACCCCGCAGTTTCTATAAAGAATCTTTCCAAGCATCTCTCTTTTTTCATAAAAATCTATCTTATTTGGAAGCGTATAGACAGCCTCTTTAAAATTATTATCTTTGTTTTCCTGGTTGCTTTCTATCTTAAAGTCTCCTCTTCTTTTAGCAAAAGAAAGAGCGTTTAAAACAGCTTTTTTGGAAAATGCGACAAGTTCTAAAAGCGAATTTCCTCCAAGTCTGTTAGCTCCGTGAGTCATAGCTTCGCTGCATTCGCCTATTGCAAAAAGCCCCTTTATAGAGCTTTCTAAATCCCTATTTACAGCAATGCCCCCCATCGTATAATGAACGGCCGGTTTTATTGGAACTAAATCATAGACGGGATCAACCCCTTCATAAAAGATAGAGAGTTTTCTCTCTTGAGGAAGATTTTCCTCTATAAAATCCTCTCCTAACTCTCTTATATCCAAAAATACATCATTTCCCTTCTCTATCTCTTCAAAAACAGCTCTTGAAACCTCGTCTCTTGTCATAAGCTCATCTACAAATCTCTCGCCCTTTTGATTGATTATAACTCCACCAGCTCCTCTTGCGCTCTCGCTTATTAAAATAGAGCTCTTTTTTAAAGATGTGGGATGAAATTGAACAAATTCAAGATTGCTAAGCTTTCCTCCCGCTCTTAAAACTGCCGCTATCACATCTCCTGTGGAGTGTTTTGAGTTTGTAGAAAAACCCCAGTATAAACTTCCAAATCCCCCGCCGGCAACTATTACGCTTTTTGCGTAAACGCTCTCTATTTGCATACTCTTCATATCCAAAAAGGTGGCTCCGAAAACTTCGCCCTCTTCTACAATAAAATTTAAAAGAAACTTCTCGTTATGGATCTCTATATCCTCTTTTAAGCACTGATCATATAGAGTATGAAGTATTTTTAAACCTGTATAGTCTTGAGAGTAGCAGGCTCTATTATCTTTTGCTCCTCCAAGCCTTCTTTGAGCTATTTTGCCATCTTCGGTTCTGCTAAAAGGGACTCCTATTTTATCAAGCCATGAAATTGCCTCTTTTGCCTCTTTGCACATAAAAGATATCATCTCCTCATCGCCAAGCCCTTTTGAAGAAGAGAGAGTATCTTTTATGTGAGAGTTTATCTTCTCTTCATCATCGCTTAATACGGCGTTTATCCCTCCTTGCGCCATAGAGGTTTGGCTTCTTGTGGGATAGGATTTAAGATAGAGGGCAACTTTCGCTTTCATCTCTTTTGCTCTAAGCGCTGTGCTTAAACCAGCGCCCCCTCCGCCTATAATTAAAATATCCAGCATTTATCTCCCTATCTTTTCGATATCGTTTATTCTGTTTCCGCTAACCAATACTTTTACCCTATCTCCGACTCTCAAAGGGTTTTTCCCTATCTCATCTTTTGTCAAAATAGTTGTAACCTCTCCGCCTTTATCCAAATCTATCGTTATCTTATATCCATCTACAAAATCAGCGCTCTCGCCAACCATCGATCCAACTATTGTTCCGCTCATCGTAGCCAAAGCATTACCGCTTCCGCTTCCTATCTGATGGCCTAAAATACCCCCTATAATAGCGCCTACAAAATTTCCAACTCCCTTTCCTTCAACCTTAACGGGATCTATCTCTTTTATTATGCCTTTGTAATAGACGTTTATTGAGCCTATCTCGCTTCTGTTGTAAACCTTTTCGCTGCAGCCATTTAATAAAAATATAAAACTTCCTAAAATTAGGAGTAATTTTATCATATTTCTTTTCATTTTCCTTCCTCCAAAAAAGTTTTTATATTTTGATAAATTCCATCTACCAATCTTTTCCTTGCCTCTATGCTTGTCCATGCTATATGCGGGGTTATCAAAACATTATCGCTGTTTCTGATATACATTAAGGGATGATCTTTTGCAATCGGCTCTCTTTCCAAAACATCCAATCCCACATATATATCTCCCTCGCTTACCCTGTTTGCAAGCTCATACTCGTTTATAATTCCCCCTCTTCCCAAATTTAGCAAAATAACTCCCTTTTTCATTTTGGAAAACTCCTCTTTTCCTATCAAATCTTTTGTTTTTTCATTCAAGGGAGCATGAATAGAGATTATATCGCAGCTATTTAAAAGGGTATCCAAAGAGACTCTTTGAAACTCGCTGTTATCATTTTTCCCGCTTGTGGAGTAATAGACAACTTCGCATCCAAAGCTTCTTGCAACTCTTGCCACTTCCAAACCTATCTCTCCAAGCCCTATAATCCCCCATCTTTTCCCTCTTATTTCATGAAATGGCCTATCAAGGCAGGTAAAAATCTCATTTTTAGTCCAAATACCTCCCTTTACTATCATATCGTAGTATCTTAACTTCTCCAAAAGATAAAAAAGCATAGCAAAAGTGTGCTGAACCACAGAATAGGTAGAGTAGCCTTTGACATTTTTTACCGCAATATTTCTCTTTTTTGCATACTCTAAATCTATATTGTTCATTCCTGTAGCGGCTACGCAAATTAGTTTTAGATTCAAAGCCCTATCCATAGCCCATTTATCTATAACTACCTTATTTGTAACGATAATATCCGCCTCTTTTATTCTGCCTTCCAAATCGTTTCTTTTAGTTGTAGAGTAGATTCTAAGCTCTCCGAAATCT
>JALVCR010000136.1 GCA_027009865.1 Campylobacterales bacterium | reverse complement strand
CATTGTCATATCTCATCCTTTTCGTAAACTCTCTCAAACCTCTCCAAAACATCTTTTAAAATTTCTTCATCTTCGATAGCGTCTATAATCTCTTTCATAAAACCGAAGACTATCATTTTCCTTGCTCTTTTTTTATCTATTCCTCTTGCTCTCATATAAAAGATCTCTTCTTCATCTATCGCTCCGGTAGTTGAGCCGTGACTTGCCTCAAGCTCGTCTGTGTATATCTCAAGCTGGGGTTTTGAGACCATATAAGCTTTATCGTTTAAAAGAATCGATCTATTGTTTTGATGGGCTATGGCTTTTTTGGAATCTTTATCAACTCTTACCACCGCATCGAAAATTGCTGTGGCTTTATCTTTTAAAACATGTCTTGCATCCTGATTTACACTGACGCTTCTCTCTTTATGATTTAGCTGGGTGATATTTGCTCTTATAGCGTTTTTATCAGCATAAACCATATGTTTTGCTTCGCATAAAGAGCCTTCAAACATATCGACTTTTAAGTTGTGTGAAATATGCCCCTCTCCTATATCATAGGTTTTTATATCAAATTTTCCACCCTTCTTTACATAAACTCTGTGAGAGCCAATCATTGAATAGGTTGCATTCTCCACATCCTGAACTCTTATCCACTCAAAAGAGTCCCTCTCTCCCACTTTAGCGTCAATTCCGTAGAAAATCAAACTATCTAAAGCTTCTCCCTCAAATTTTTCAAACAAATTAACCTTAACTTCATTATCTATATTTAAAAATATTCTATAATTTATAAAAACACCCTCTTTATCAAAAATATGTTTTATTTTAATAAAAGAATCTTTCTCTACGTCTATCTCTATTACTTCTTTTGACAGTAGATGATTTAGATAATAAACATTGTCAAAATGCTCTTTATCCAAAAATCTATCGCTTTTTAAAGAGATTTTCAAATCTTTCGGAGCCGAGATTAAAACGCCGTTTTTTATAACAATCTCTTCGCTCTCTTTAATTTCGCTTAAATATGGCTCAAAAAAGAGATAATTTTTGCCTAAAACTCTATCTATCGAAAAATATCTGTAATGCTCCGTTTTCTTTCCCGGAAGATTCAAACGGGCAAGATTTGAAGCTGCTAAAGCTTTTACGGCATCATTGTTTGAAAATTCTAAAAAATCATTCAGGGATAAATTTGATGGCCTAATCTCTCTCATCTCTCTTCCTCGATTGCCTTATATCCCTCTTCTTCCAAAACTTTAACCAATGAAAAATCTCCTGTTTTTACGATTTTCCCATCCTGCAATACATGAATATAATCAGGATTTACATAATCTAAAATTCTTCTATAGTGAGTGATTATCAAAAAGGTTCTATCTTGTGATCTTAATTTGTTTATTCCCTCGCTTACCGCTTTTAAAGCGTCTATATCAAGCCCTGAATCTATCTCGTCTAAAATAATAAAATCTGGCTCTAACATAAGCATCTGCAAAATTTCATTTCTCTTTTTCTCTCCTCCAGAAAAGCCGACATTTAAGCTTCTGTTTAACATCTCAGGCTTTATTCCCAAAAAGCTTGCAAACTCTCTTGCTTTTTTTAAAAACTCAGCCGCATTTAAAGGCTCTTTTCCTTCAAACTCCCTTTTTGCATTGACAGCGGTTCTTAAAAAATAGGCATTTGTTACGCCGGGAACTTCAATAGGATTTTGAAAGCTCATAAAAATACCCCTAAGAGCCCTCTCTTCAGGCTCCATATCAAGAATGCTCTCCCCTTTATAGACAATATCGCCATCTGTAACTTCAACCTCGTAATGACCCACTATCGTTTTTGAAAGAGTCGATTTTCCAGCTCCATTTGGCCCCATTATCGCGTGAACTTTACCCTTTTCAAGGTTTAAATTAACTCCTTTTAAAATCTCTTTTTCGCCTATTTTACTCTTTAGATTTTTAATCTCCATTATCATCCTACACTTCCTTCCAATGTTAAATTTAAAAGATCTTTAGCTTCAGCCGCAAACTCCATAGGTAGATGCCCCAAAACCTCTTTGCAAAATCCGTGAACTATCATGCTTACCGCGTCCTCTTCTCCTATTCCTCTCTGTCTTAGATAAAAGAGCTGTTCATCGCTGATTTTAGAAGTTGTCGCTTCATGCTCTATTTGAGCCGAGGCGTTTTTGCTCTCCAAATATGGAAAAGTGTGAGCCCCGCATCTATCTCCTATCAAAAGGGAGTCGCATTCGCTGTAATTTCTCGCCCCCTCGGCGCTTGATTGAATTTTGACAAGCCCTCTGTAGCTGTTTTGCCCCTTCATAGCTGAAATTCCTTTTGAAATAATCGTAGAAGAGGTATTTTTTCCTATATGAATCATTTTTGTTCCCGTATCGGCCTGCTGGGCTTTTGTGGTAATCGCTACTGAATAAAACTCCCCTACGGAATTATCCCCTTTTAACACGCAGCTTGGATATTTCCAAGTTATGGCTGAACCTGTTTCAACCTGAGTCCAAGATATTTTGGAATTATCCCCTTTGCAAAGACCTCTTTTGGTTACAAAATTATAAATTCCCCCTACTCCGTTTTCATCGCCGGGATACCAGTTTTGAATAGTGGAGTATTTGATATGAGCATCCTTCAAAGCGACAAGCTCAACCACGGCAGCGTGAAGCTGATTTTCATCTCTCATAGGAGCCGAGCACCCTTCGTTATAGCTGACATAGCTTCCCTCATCGGCTATAATCAAAGTTCTCTCAAACTGCCCTGTGTTTTGAGCGTTTATTCTAAAATATGTGGAAAGCTCCAAAGGACATCTAACCCCTTTTGGGATATAAACGAAAGTTCCGTCCGTAAAAACTGCCGAATTTAACGCCGCAAAAAAGTTATCGCTCATCGGAACGACGCTAAATAGATATTTTTGCACAAGATCGGGATAATCGTTTATAGCTTCCGAAATGGAGCAGAAAATTATTCCCATCTTTTTTAGATTCTCTTTGAAAGTGGTGGCAACCGAAACGGAATCAAAAACCGCATCCACGGCTACCCCCGCTAAAGCTTTCTGCTCTTCAAGAGGAATGCCAAGCTTCTCATAGGCTCTTAGAATCTCAGGATCGACCTCATCAAGACTCTTTGGCTTTTTTTTGGGAGCTGCGTAATAAGATATCGCCTGATAATCTATAGGATCATATTTAAGATGCGCCCAGTGAGGCTCTTCCATCTTTTTCCA
>JALVCR010000135.1 GCA_027009865.1 Campylobacterales bacterium | reverse complement strand
TATTCAGGTATGTCTCATTCTGTCCCGCAAAAGATGCAGTCGGGGAATCCTCAGCCGTTGCGGAGCTTCTAACGGCTAATGACACATCCTCTCCATACTCTTTTTTAAGCTCGATATATCCTTTTAAAATCTCTTTTTTTAAATCATCGGGAATCTTGCCTCTCATTATCATATCTCTTGCCGCTTTGCCGATTTCTTGGAGCTTATCGATATCATCCGGATTAAAATTTTCAAAAAGATTTGATAAAGGCTCCCACAAATTATTATAACTTAGATAATGCTTGTAAGCTAAAGCAGTTACGGCAAAACCGTTTGGAACATTTACTCCAAGAGGAGTTAAATGATTATACATCTCTCCAAGAGAAGCATTTTTGCCTCCGACCTCGTTTACAGTATCTATTCCTATCTCTTTAAACCATTTAATAAATCTATTCATAATTTCCCTCCCGTTATATGTAAATTTTCTCTTTTGGTTTTACTATATGCGCTCTTTTAAAAAGCCTCTCTTTTATGGCCTTTTTGAAAATCTCCTGTTTATCCCTTTCGCCGTGAATTAGATAAATATGCCCCAGCTTATTAAATCTTTTCATCCAATCTATAAGCTCTTTTTGATCGGCATGAGCGGAAAAACCGTTTATAGTATAAATTTTAGCTCTTATTTTTATCTCTTCGTTATAAACTTCAATCCATTTAGCTCCCTCAACTATCTCTCTTCCCAATGTCCCTCTTGCCTGATATCCTACAAAAAGTATCGAATTTTTAGGATTCCAGATTCTATGCTTGAAATGGTGCAAAATCCTTCCGCCTGTGCACATTCCGCTTCCAGCTATTATAATGCATCCATCTTCATCATTTATTTTTTTAGAATCTTCAACCCTTAATGTATATTCAACATACGGAAAATCAAATACGCTTCCATCCTCTTTTAAAAATTGATTGCACTCCCGGCTTAGCTCTTTGTGATATTTTATATAAAGTCGCGTAGCCTTTATAGCCATCGGAGAATCTATAAAAATCTTGCATCTTGGAAGCTCTCTTTTTTTATACATCCTTTTTAAAATACACAAAATCTCTTGAGTTCTCTCTATCGCAAAAGATGGAATTACCACGCTTCCGCCGCTTAGCAAAGTATCTATTATTGTCTCTTTAAACTCCTCTTCGCTCTCTTTAATACTTTTATGATTTCTATCCCCATAAGTAGATTCAATATATAAAATATCTGCAAAATCACCCTTTTGAGGATTTGGCATAACTATATCATTTTTATTTCCCAAATCTCCGCTAAATACAAGACGCTTTCTCTCTTTTTTAAGCTCTATCTCTATGAAAGCCGAATCCAAAATATGGCCGGCATTTTTGAAAGTTACAAATACATCTTTTAGAATTTCAACTCTTTGATTATATTTTATATACTCTATTGGGAGATTGAAGATATCATTTACATCGGAAATACCGTATAAAGGCTTTTTTACTCTGCCTTCTTCACCTCTTCTTTGAGCTTTTCTATATTTAGTTTTATACTCTTCTTGCATTAAATTAGCGCTATCTAACAGCACAACTTCCGCAAGATCCATAGTAGATTTCAAAGTTACTATTCTGCCTCTAAAACCCTTTTTTACCAAAAGAGGAATTCTTCCAACATGATCAAGATGAGCGTGAGTTATCAGCAAAACATCAACTTTTTTTGGATTAAAACCCAAAGGCTCATAGTTTTTATCCTCAACTTCTCCTTGAAACATTCCGCAATCTACCAAAATATTATGGCCGGATTTAAGAGTTATTAAATGACAAGAGCCGGTAACAACTTCCGCCGCTCCGTAGGATTGAATGTAAGACATCTGTTTCCTTTTATAGAATATTTATATAAATTCCTCACACTTTTTTTTTAAAGCTTCTATATCTTTAATACTTATGTAACCTCTTTTAAAATGAATTATATTTTCATCTTTCATTTTTTGAATATGCCGGTTGAGAACGTTTCTTACTGTTCCTATCATCTGCGCAAGTTTTTCATTAGATAAATCATGAATCAAATCGACTTTATAATGACCGTTTTTATCTTTGCATTTTTCGTTTACATAATTTAAAATCAACTTTCCAAGTCTAACAGATGTATCCACTAATGCTAAATCTCCACTCAACTCTTCAAGTTTACTCATCATTTTACCAAGATAAGGATAGAAATTTTTGTTAATTTCAGGATGTTTTAACATCCATTCTCTCATCTTTTCTACTTTAGTCTCCAAAATCTCTACATCATCAAGAGTCTGTATCAAAACGTCATGTTCTTTTCCCTCAAGTAGAGTTATCAAATCAAAAACATCTCCGCTTGTTAATAAAAACAGAGTTATACTTTTGCCACTTTTTGGATTCATTTTCGATATGGTAACTCTTCCGGATATAATTATATGAAAGTATTTCAAATTTCTTTCATAGGAAATACAACTATTTTTTTTCCACGTGATTAGATTAAATTCTTTTAACAGACTTTGCAGAAGATCATTTTTCAAACCCTTAAAAATAGGGCTTTTTTTCAAACTCTTTAAACATTTCTCATAAAAAGGGGAATAAGGCTCCATCTTTTTACCTTTAAGTGATATGAACAGCTATATCTAAAGGATAGCTTTTTTTTATTACCTCTTTAATCTTTTCTATATTAGGCAGTTTGGCCACTATCAATAAATATAGCTTCTCTCTTAGCATTTGTTCGTATTTTACAATAAAACGGTGCGGAACTCCTACATAATAGTTCAAAAAATTGCCAATCTCCGTAAAACCATTTGGAGGAATCTCTTCCTCTAAGCCTTCAGCTATAATATTATGCGGGAAATTAAAATCATAAAACCCTTCTCCCAGAACAAAAATATGTTTCGTATCTAAATGAAACTTTTTCAATTCCAAAAGAGCTTTTTCCAATTTACTTTTATCTCTAAATACAGCTATACAACTTCCATTTAGTCTCATTTTCTTTCCTTTAAGCCTCTTATTCCCCTCCTTTTGTAAAATAATTATATTAACTTCAAAAAAAATTTCTACCACCTAAGTGGCAAAATCAAAATAAATTTAGTTAAATCATTGATATAAAGTATGAAAATTAATAGAAAAAGTTTTGAATATAAAGATAGCTAACAAAAATAAAAAAAAATTTTGAAAGTAAAATATATAAGAAAGTCTTTAATAGCAGTTA
>JALVCR010000134.1 GCA_027009865.1 Campylobacterales bacterium | reverse complement strand
AAAAGAAGATTCCCGTAAGAGACTATCTTGGATCTCAAGGAAGATTTAAACACCTCTTTAAAAAAGAGAATGAGCATATAATCGATTTATGGCAAAAAGAGGTGGACGAGTTTTGGGAATATCTCCAAAGAAGGGAAGAAGCGTCGGTATAAAAGGCTTTTGCCTTTTGCCGACTTTTTGAATGAGCGAAAATATTATAGCCTATCAAGGCGTTGAAGGCGCCTATTCCCATCTTGCCTGCAAAAACGCTTATCCCAATATGATTCCAAAAGCTTGCGATTCCTTTATGGATGCTATGTGGATGGTTGAAGAAGGGGAAGCAAAATATGCGATGATTCCTCTTGAAAACTCTACCGCTGGAAGAGTGGAAGAGATTTACAGACTTATTCCTAAAATGTCTTTAAGCATAGTTGCCGAGCATTTTGAGCCTGTCGTTCACTGTCTTTTATCCTTGCCAAAAGCTAAAATAGAAGATATAAAATATGTCTCTTCTCATCCTCAAGCTTTAGCGCAGTGCCATTTAAATATCACAAAACTCGGATTAATAGCTGAGGCGACTTTCGATACCGCGGGAGCGGCGAAAGAGGTTTTGGAAAGAGGAGATATCAAAAGAGCCGCAATAGCTTCAAAGCTTGCCGCAAAGCTTTACGGCTTGAAAATTTTAAGAGAGCATTTCGAGGATGAGGGGGGAAATGTTACAAGATTTTTTGTTTTGGCAAAAAAGGGAGATATTCCTCCTTTTAGTAAAAAAGAGGAGTATATAACCTCTCTTTTGTTTCAGGTAAGAAATATTCCCGCCGCTTTATACAAAGCTTTGGGAGGATTTGCCACAAACGGAATAAATCTGATAAAATTGGAAAGTTACAATGTAGGCTCCAAAATTCAAGCAAGTCTTTTCCATGTGGATATAGAGGCTCATCCAGATATGAAGCGAATGAAGTATGCTCTTGAAGAGCTTGCTTTTTTTGCTGAAGATGTGAGAATTCTTGGAGTTTACAAAAAACATCCGTTTAGAAAAGAGTTCAAAGGAGATTAAGATGCCGATGTTGGATAGTTTTATGGTAGATCATACCAAAATGAAAGCGCCTGCTGTTAGAGTGGCAAAGAAGATGAAAACTCCCTGCGGGGATACGATAACCGTTTTTGATTTGAGATTTTATAAACCAAATACCCAAATGATGGGAGAGAAAGGAACTCACACTTTAGAGCATCTTTTTGCCGGTTTTATAAGAGATCATTTAAATAGCAACGATGTGGAAATTATAGATGTATCTCCAATGGGGTGCAGAACCGGTTTTTATATGAGCGTTATAGGAGAGCCTGACGAAAAGAGAGTGGCTAAAGCTTGGGAAGAGTCTATGAGGGATATTTTAAATGTAAAGAGTGAAAGCGATATTCCAGAACTTAATATCTATCAGTGCGGAAGCTGTAAAATGCACTCTTTAAAAGAAGCCAAAGATATTGCAAAATATGTGCTTGAAAAAGGCGTTGGAGTAATGAATAACGAAGAGTTGAAACTTAATGAGGATATTTTAAAAAACGCTACCTGTTAATAAATGAGGCGGAGAGCCCGCCTCTATTCTCCCTAATATAGCAGTGGTTATTTACTTGCAGCTTCTTTTGCAGCTTCCAAAGCTTTATCGTAATCTGGCTCTGCCGTAATTTCAGGAACAAGCTCTTTATAAGCTATTTTTCCATCTTTTCCTACAACAAAAATCGCTCTTGCGTTAAGTCCGGCCAAAGGACCCTCTGCAATCAAAAGACCGTAAGCGTTTGCAAAATCTTTGTTTCTGTAATCGCTTCCTGTTTGAACGTTCTCTATCCCTTCAGTAGTGCAAAATCTTTTTGCCGCAAAAGGAAGATCCATAGAAATTACAGTTACCTCAACTCCATCTATTGCAGCTGCTTGCTCATTAAATTTTCTTGTCTCTGCGGCGCATACCGGAGTATCCAAAGATGGAACTGCTACTAAAAGCTGAACTTTATCTTTAGCTCCTCCAACCTCTATTTCACTTAAATCTGCGCCTACAACTTTTACCTTTGGAGCCTCATCTCCAACGTTTACTTCGTTTCCTGCTAACTCTACGTCGTTACCTTTTAATTTTGTTTTTGCCATGTGCAATCCTTTTTATAATTTTTTTGGTTGATGAAATTATAGCTAAATAGGATAAAATTTGTCTTAATTGAATATTTTTTATCAAATTTTTTTCATTTTTCTATCGGAAGGTGGTAAGCAAGCCATCCTCTGTTTGTCAAAAAGCCTCCAACTACATTATATACGTTTGTAAAACCGGCATCTGATAACATTTGGGAAGCTTTTGCCGATCTGTGGCCGGTTCTGCAAATTACCACTATCGGTTTGTCGTAATTATCGTTTGTTAAATACTCCACCTCTTTTACGAGATTTAAATTGGGCTCTATCTTTCCGTCCTTCTCATCATATAAAGGAATAAGTTTTGCTCCTTTGGCGTGGCCTCTTTTATACTCTTTTGTCGTTCTTACATCTATAAAAAGGGCTCCTTTTTTTACAAGCTCATAAGCTTGCCTGCTGTCTATATTTTTATATCCTTCGTAAGAGAAGAGAGTAAAAGAGAAAAATATTGCAATGAAAGCTATAAATTTTTTCATTTTGACTCCTTGAATTTTATAGGTTCGAAAGTTAAAATAGGCTCCATTTTGTTTGGATCCAAATTTTTTATTTTTTCATAATCTGGAAGTTCCCCCACGCATACCGCATCGCAAAAAGGGCATATCAGCTTAAACTCTCTTGTTTTATCCGCATGAAATATTGTTGCGATAAACTCTCCCTTGCAATACCAGCAAAGAAATTTCAAATCTTTTTTTACCATAACAGACCTTTATAACTTTGATAATTTGAATTGTTATTGTATCAAATTTAAACGGATAGTTTCTAAAGCTTTGATTTTATTGACATTTGGAATATTTAAACTTATAATCAATTACTAAGCTAATTGAGTTTGAAGGTTGTAAATGAAAAGAGTGATAACGGTTTTAGATAGAAAAACTTTGGGAGATGATATAAGCATTGAGAAATTGAAAGATTTCGGAGAGCTTAGAATCTACTCTACAACTAAAAGAGGTGATTTGGAAGGCAGAATAAAAGAGGCGGATATTATCGTTACAAATAAGGTAGTTATAGATAAATGGGCTATGGATAGGGCTTTGAATCTAAAACTAATTTGCGTAGCCGCTACAGGAATGAACAAT
>JALVCR010000133.1 GCA_027009865.1 Campylobacterales bacterium | reverse complement strand
CGAAAAAAACACCGAAGTTATGGATACAGTATGCAATATAAAAAGAAACAGAAAAGAGAACAAAATTCAAAAAAAATTTAAATATATTTATGAAAAAAACCGCTCCCAATTTAAGCGAGTAGCAAAAGTTTACAAAGAGGTAAAAGATATAAGAAACGAACTTGCCCATATCAATAGAGATAAAAGTTTTAACGACATAAAAAATCAGATAAAGGATATTATAGTGCAAATAGAAAATCTATTTGCGGATAAAGTTTTGGAAAATATAAGGTATTGATATTGAATATAGTAATAGCTTACGACGTTTTTGACGACAAAAGAAGAAGAAAAATAGAAAAATTAATTTCAGCTTACGGTGTAAGAGTAAATTTATCAGTTTTTGAAGTGGATATAAAAATGAAAGATTTTAAAAAGCTTATAAAAAAATTAGAAGAAACGGCCAACAAGGAAGATAATATAAGATTTTATATACTGACAAAAGAGTGCATAGAAAAATCTTTTGTCTTAAACAATAAAGGAAACATTTTCGATGGTGAAACGCTATATTTTTAATAAAAAATTTGAAGATATTTTTACAAAAGAGAGAATATATTTTGAGATAAACCGTTTAGATACGGATAGTGATAAAAAAGAGAATTTATATAAAGATCTTGAGAGAGGAAATTTTTTCGATTTTTCGCCTCATACAAGCTTTCTTATTCCAAAAGATCAAAATGAATTTAGAAAAATATCCGTCCCTTCAGAAAAAACAAAAATTATTCAAAGAATTTTATCCGACGAACTCTCTTCGGTTTTGAAATTCAGCGATAGAAGCTACGCCTATCAAAAGGGAAAATCTCCCCAAAAAGCGGTAAACAGAGTAAAACATATAATCAAAAATTATAATTTTGTAATAAAAACAGACATAGATTCCTTTTTTGACAAAATAGACCACTCAATTTTGCTAAAAAAACTCGAAAAGATTATAGAAGATAAAAAAATCATATATTTTATAGTTTTGTTTTTAAAAAACGGCTCTCTCTTTAAAGGAAAATGGGAAGACAAACTTGAAGGAGTATATCAAGGAGACGTATTAAGCCCGCTTTTGTCAAATATCTATCTGCACTCCTTTGACAGATATTTTGAGTTAAAAGAGATAGAGTTTGTAAGATTTGCGGACGATTTGATATTTTTTGCCAAAAACTATGAAGAAGCTAAGAATATTTTACACAAAATCAAAAAACATCTCTCTTTGCTGAAATTATCTATAAACGAAAACAAAACATACATTGCCCATAAAAATAAAACTTTTGAATATCTTGGAGTAAGATTTGATGAAGCAAATAAAATATATTCAATAGATAATGAAAGATTGATGGATAAAATATCAAAAATCTCTCAAGAAACAAAAAAACTATCTTTAAAAGAGGCAATCGAAAAAATAAACGAACATGTAGAAGGGTTTTCAAATTATTATCTGAAAATTATAAATAATCAAAAACAGTTTAATTTATTGCTTGAAAAAGAAAAAGAGATTTTAATATCCAAAGTCTATGAAGCAAAACTGCAAAAAACAATAAACAGAAAAGAGGAATTTATAAGGCTGCTTTTCTTAACCAAAACCTATTACCCCGTAGATAAAGATTCTTTCGTCAAAGAGATAGTAGAAGCCGCATACGAAAAAGTAAAGATGCAAACTCCCAAAAAGAGCGCAAAAAAGGATATCGAAAAGAAAAAGAATCGCTTTTTTAAAAATTATTTAAAAGCAAGAGAAATTATAATAACAAAAACGGGAAGCTATCTCTATTTCAACAGAAACAAAATCAAAATCCGCTCAAAAGACGAACCGGTAAAAGAGATTCCCTACAAAAGAGTCGATAGAATAATCATAACCAACAAAAGCACTTCTATTTCAAATTATTTAATTTATATCTGTTCAAAACACAAAATAGATATAGATTTTATAGACCAAAACGAACCTTATGCGCTCCTTACTTTTTACAAAAACATATCCAAAGAACTCCATATCAAGCAGCTAAAGCTATCTTTCTCTCCAAACGCAATAAAATTCGCTGCAAATATACATCTCGCAAAAGCAAAAAACCAAATAAATCTTTTAAAGTATTTCAATTTAAGAAGAAAAGATGAAAAGATAAAAGAGATAGTGAAAAAAATGGAATCTTTTCTGCCAAAAATCAAAAAAGCAAAAGAGAGCAAAAATTTAATGGGAATAGAAGGCCAGATAAGCAATCTCTATTGGAACGGATTTAAAACAATAGGCAAAATAGAAAATTTTCAAAGAAAACATAAAGAGGCAAAAGATCCCATAAATCAGGCTCTAAATTACGGATATGCCATTCTCTACAACCGCATCCAGTCAGCTTTGATAAAAGAGGGATTGAATATATATTACTCTTTTTTGCACGCAACCGACCATTCAAAACCCACTTTGACTTTTGATTTCATAGAGCCTTTCAGACAGCCGATAGTCGATAGAGAAATACTCTCCATTTTGACCAAAAAACAGACTCTAAAAACAAAAGACGGACTTCTCGATAAAGAGAGCAAAAAGCTTGTAATTCAAAATATTCAAGAAAGATTATCAACCCAGACAAAAACGAAATATGGAAAAACTACTTTTTATAATCTGATTCAATTTGAGGCAAACGCTTTTAAAAGAGCGATAGAGAAAGGAGAAATTCATAAATTTTTTGTTGCAAAATATTGAGTTTATTTAATTAAGAATAAATTATTTCAAAAAATTAAATCAATTTAATTCAGTTACTTAATAAATTATTATGAATCATGTAAGAACTTTTTGGATAAGTTTCAATTAAGCGGTTTTATATGATTTCCCTAAATTTCGGATTTATAAGTTTTTGTTATAGTTTTTAAAAAGTTCTAACTTCAGCGTTATTTAAGTTTTAAAAAGGAGATGTTAGAACTTTCAGCTTCACTTAAGAATAAAAGTGCCTATTTTTCGGGCTTTTTAGAGGGGCTGTTTTTGCAAAAGTTCTAACATCGGTTTTTTAATCTCGATACGAGATAGATGTAAGAACTTTTTTGAAGGTTAAAAATGCCAATTTTATGGGAATTTAAGCTAAGTTTAACTAAAATTAGCCGTAAGAAATTTTAGAGATGTAAGAACTTTTTTTGGAAGCTCTTTAACTTGGTATTGTCAATTTCTGAAATTTTTCAAACTCTCCTTTTTTAGGACTGTTTGACACTATGACCCGACTTCAAGGGGATTGAGACGATACTCTACAACACT
>JALVCR010000132.1 GCA_027009865.1 Campylobacterales bacterium | reverse complement strand
GTTTTGTATTTTTAAATGTCCAAATCGGAGCTATATTTGCCGGGGAGTATAAAATATCGTAATTTTTTGCCAAAAAGGGAAGTTTTAAATGCTCCCAGATGTGTTGAAGGTATTTATTTTTTGATTTTGGTTTTGCTATTTGAATGTTTTTGTGTATTTTTTTTAGGTATTTGATTATATTTATCGTAAAGACTTCAACTCCGCTTTGTTTTTCATGCGCCAAAGCTCTTGCGTCTATTAGTATTTTATATTTTTGCAAGGTATGCGATTCCTTTCATATATCCTTTAATCTCTTTAAAATCTCTCTTTAAAAAAGAGGCTAAAATATATCCAAGATATGTCCACCAGATAGTTATATATTTGTATCCTTTTTTGTTTGAATATCTTAAAAGCTTATAATGGTTGACAACTTTCATAAAAGCTACTTTTTCTATGTTGTCTCTTGAAGATTTGGATTTGAAGTGTTTTACTTTTAAATTGGGATTTACTATCAAATCCCCCTTTTTTAAAGCCCAGAGGGATAAAAATATATCTTCTCCCAAAGAGTAGGTCTCAAAATAGCTTTGATTTGGGATATTCTTTAAAGCCTCCTTTTTAAAAGACATATTGCATCCATCTAAAAATTCGCTTTTAAAGGGCTTTTTTTCATCTTGCCAAAGATACATCGAAGAGTTCATCATAGAAAGAGATAATTTTGATTTATCGTTTGAGTGGTATAGAAAAATTATTGAATAAAGCTTTCTAAAAAGAGAATATCTCTCAAGCAGATAATCAGCTCCCCCCACACCCGCAGCCTTTGGAAAGTTTTTATAGGTTTCAAGAAGTATTTTTAGATAATCTTTATCCAATACAACATCATCATCGAGAAACAAAATCTTATTAGCTTTTGAGAGATTTATAGCTTTTAGTCTCGATTTAAAAAGGCCGGGAGAGTTTTTTTTGTAATAGACAAAATTAAATCCGTTTAGAGTTTTTTTAAACTCTTTTAATTTTTCATCCTCTATCTCTCCGTCGTCTATAATTAAAACCTCTATATTTTCTCTGTTTTTTATACTCTGTTTTGAGATAGAGAGGATTAAATTTTCAAGATCTTTTACTCTATTTCTCGTGCAAATGGCTATGGTTAAATTCATACGCAATTATACAATAAAAGTATATTTAAAATTGGTTATAATTTTGTTTATGAAAAGAGAAAAGATAGGGCTTTTTATTCCATGTTTTATAGACTCCTTCTATCCAAGAGTTGCTTTAGCTTCTTTGAAGATTTTAAAAAAGCTTGGATATGAAGTCGATTATCCTCTAAATCAAACCTGCTGCGGGCAGCCTTTTTTAAATAGCGGAGTTGTAAGGGAGGCTGAGATTTTCGCAAAGAAGTTTATAGAGGTTTTCAAAGACTACGATTATATAGTGGCTCCCTCGGCAAGCTGCGTATCTGTTGTAAGAAAAAGATATGAGGAGATTTTATCTTTGTCAGATGAGCTTTTGGAGGTTAAAAGCAAAACTTTCGAAATTTGTGAATTTTTGCACGATATTGCAAAAATAGATAAGTTAGATGTAACTTTTCCACATAAAGTCGGTTTCCATCAAAGCTGCCACGGATTAAGGGAGCTTGAGATAGGAACTTCAAGCGAGCTTGCAAAACCTTTCTACTCAAAAGCTTTAAATCTCTTAAAACTTGTAAAAGGCATTGAGGTAGTTAAACTAAAAAGAGCGGATGAGTGCTGCGGATTTGGAGGAGTCTTTTCGGTGAATGAGCCCGAAATTTCGGTGGCTATGGGAAGAGATCGAATCGAAGATCATATAACATCTGGCGCAGAGTTTATAGTAGGATACGACTCTTCCTGTCTTATGCACATGGAGGCGGTTGCAAAGAGGGATAAAAGGAATATTAAGTTTTTGCATATAGTAGAGATTTTAGCCGGAGAGGCAGATGAATCATAGAGAAAAAGCAAAAAAATTTCTCTTAAATGTTGAATATTTCAAATGGCATGATAGAGCCTTATGGTTTGTCAGAGAAAAGAGAGATAAAGCCGTAAAGAGTGTAAAAGAGTGGGAAGATTTAAGAGATGCGGCTATGAGGATAAAAGAGCATACTCTAAAACATCTTGGATATTATCTTGATGAGTTTGTCAAAAATGCCAAAAAGAGGGGAATAGAGGTTCATTTTGCAAAAGATTGCAAAGAGCATAATGAGATAGTTTTTAATATCTTGAAAGAAAACGGTATCAAAAGAGTAGTAAAAAGCAAATCGATGCTAACTGAAGAGTGCTCTTTGAATGAATTTTTAGAGAAAAATAAAATAACGGTTACCGATACCGATTTGGGGGAGAGAATTGTTCAGTTAAACAACGAGAGGCCAAGTCATATAGTTTTGCCGGCAATCCATCTAAAAAAGGAGCAGATAGGAGAGCTTTTTGAGAAAAAACTTCATACCCAAAAGGGAAATTGCGATCCTTTTTATCTAACCAAAGAGGCGAGAAAACATCTAAGAGAGGAGTTTTTAAAAGCCCAAGGAGCAATTAGCGGAGTTAATTTTGCCGTCAGCGAGAGCGGAGGGATTGTAGTTTGCACAAACGAGGGAAACGCGGATTTGGGAGTCTCTTTGGCAAAAGTTCATATAGCCTGCATGGGGGCTGAAAAGATTATTCCCAAAATGGAGCATCTTGGAATTTTTACAAGAATTCTTGCAAGAAACGCAACCGGTCAGCCGATAACCTCTTATACCACCCATTTTAACTCTCCCGGCAAAAATCAAAAGATGCATATCGTTATTTTGGATAATCAAAGAAGCGAAATTTTAAACAGCTCTCATAAAAGCGCTCTTTTTTGCATAAGATGTGGAGCTTGCATGAATACTTGCCCAATTTACAGAAGAAGCGGAGGACACAGCTACTCCTATATAGTTCCAGGTCCAATAGGGGCGGTTTTAGCCAATGCGAGAGATTTGAAAAATAATGCCGATTTGGCTTTTGCTTCTACTCTTTGCGCTTCTTGCACAAATATCTGCCCTGTGAAGATAGATTTGCACTCACATCTTCTCTCATATAGAAAAGAGTATGTAGAGAGTGGTTTTTTGGATTATAAAAAGAGCTTTTTTTATAAAGCAGCTTCCAAAATTTTGCAAAATCCAAATTTTTACTCTTTTTTTATGAAAACTTTTAGATTTTTTCATCCTCTTCTTTTAAAAATGAATCTTTGGGGAGAGAGAGAGCTTCCAAAGCCATCCAAAAAGAGTTTTAAAGAGATATACAAGGA